>JALSKP010000730.1 GCA_026988815.1 Myxococcales bacterium
TTTTCCTTGTCAGGGAAATGACCAACGCCGAACGCCTTAGGAGGTGTGAAGAGATAATCGGTCCGGTAGCTTTTAGTAAACTTACTGCCGTTGACGTGTCCCGCATTCCAGGTTGTGTCAATAAGATACCAGGCGCCTTCAATCTCCACCGCATTCCACGCATGGCCACCTCCTGCTATTTCACCATTCTGTTCTCGGGAAACACCGGTAACATAAATCATTTTATCACCCGTATGTTTGGCCAGTGCGACCATAAGTTTGGAGTATCCCGCGCATACTGCTTTCCCCGTTCTAAAGACTGTTTCTGCGTCCTGGGGTGGATAACGTCCTTCAGCTAAAGCCGGTGCATCGTAGGCGATTCGATCAGCGACATAATCGTTTAAGGCTTTCACTCTCAGAAAGGGATCTTTCTCCTTTGCCAGATAGTTGGCAACCGACTTAATTGTTGCCTCATCAGATTTAGTAATAGTTCTTACCAATGGGTGAAGCTCTCGACTCATCGGCCATGAGGGAGCTTCGCCGACCCGTCTTACTTCAGGCACCTCTTTTTCTTTTTCCGCTTTAGCAATATCGGATGCTTTGGGAATCGGTATCTGATTGGGCTTTGGTTTTACCTTAGGCTGATCATCGGGCTCATACTTTTTGTACGGATTTTCTCGAGTGAGGTTGTGTAGCCCTTCTAAACTATTTGCAGTGGCGAAAAGAATGTTCCGCGTGGTGTCATAATAGGCACCTTGCCGATTCTGCAACATCCAATCCCCGCGCGTATTGACAGCTTCAAAAGATTGCTTTGGAAAGATAGCCAGTAGGGTTCCCAGAAAAGTGAGATTTAGAAGAAGGGTTCTCAGGATAAATCGGCCACCCCAACTCATCCATTTTTTTTTAAGCTTCTTTCCTGAAGCCTCTCTTTTTTCCTGTTTTACGACAAACTTCTTAGCGCTCCATGTTTCCCAAAAGAGGGGAAAGAGAGGAAAAAGAAGAGCACCAACTAAGATCGCAGCCCAAAGGGGAGCATTTAAGTAAACGGCCAAAGAACTTGATAGCCAGACCGCTAAAACAGGAATCGCGACCACAATGATCGCGATGAATAATTTTATAGCAGCCAGAATAAATTTCATGTTTGTCTTTTCACCGTCAAGCCACCATAACACCACTCAGCTATTTTAAACGAAAGATGGGTAGGATTCCACTGAAAGCTATCACTAATTAACGCTTAGCTTTTTTACTTTCTTCAGCAAGGCCATGAGTTCCAAGCGGTCTTCCTTTCCTGCAAGATTAGGTTGGATAATTTCTTCGATCAACGCCAAACTCAACCCTTCCGCGTAGGGACTCTTGCGAAGGACTTCAGCGAATTCAGCTACGCCGATTTGAAATTGAAAATCCTTGCTAGCACCGGAAAGCTTATTTCTAAGATTAGAGCGCATAAGATCAAAGGCCAGCTCTGAGGCTTTATCTCCGTCGGGCTTCTTGGCTCGTATTCTGACGACTGCCAGTTTTCCCTCACTTCCTTTTTTTAACTTCAACTCATAGAGTGCACTTACAGAATGCCCTGCTCCAATTTCCCCCGCATCCACACGATCGTTGCGAAAATCTTCATCGGCGATATCGCGATTTTCGTAACCTATGAGACGATATTCCTCGACTTTCTCGGCATCAAACTCGACTTGAATCTTTACATCTTTGGCGATCACTTGCAGTGTACCATCAAGCTGTGAGCCAAAAATCTTCTTCGCTTCTTTTGCACTATCGATATAATAGTAATTTCCATTACCTTTATTTGCGAGCTGTTCCATCATCGTATCTTTGTAATTCCCCATACCCAATCCGATCGTTGATAAGGTAATTCCCTCGTCGGCAAAGTGCTTAATACGACTCAGAATGGCCTCATGAGATTTCGGACCGATGTTGGCATCACCATCCGATAGAATAATAACACGATTGACATGGGATTTCTGAAAATTCTTCATGGCCGATTTGTACGCCGACTCCATTCCCGACGACATCCCTGTTCCACCCCCTGAGCGTAATTGTTCGATCGCAGATTTTATCTTCGCCTTCTGGTCCACACCGGTAGGCTGAAGAATTTCGGCAGTATGTCCCGCATAGGTGGAGAGTGCGACGGTATCCCCAGATTTCAAATTATCGACAAGAATATTGAGCGCACGCTGTGCCAAGGGAAGTTTATCAGCAGCGCTCATTGAACCGGAAACATCGACTAAAAAGGTCAAATGAACCGGCTTTCTCATTGCCCTTGAAATCCGTTTACCTTGCACACCAACGCGCATAATATAGTGACCGCTTTTGGCCGTAAATGGACTGGGTGCGCCTTCCATATGAACAGAAAATGCGCCCTCCTCTGGTGAGGGATAATCGTATTGAAAATAGTTTAAAAATTCCTCAACCCTTACCGACGCTACGGGAGGAAGATAACCCGCATTGATCTTTTTTCTTGCGATTGCATAACTCGCCGTATCGACGTCGATGGAAAATGTTGAGAAGCGATCGTCGGAGGTTTTTGTAAGAGGATTAACACCGTAATTTCTGAAGTCTTCGGTATTCCGGCCTCGATCTTCATCCACATCCCCTTTTTTGACTTCCTTTTTTACAGTAATTTCGGGTTGGTTAACTTGCTTTTTATCTTTGTTGGAACCTATCGCAGATTCCTCATATTCTTCAACTGGGCGATTCCGTGCTGGCGATTGAGCGAGCTGATCTCTAGAAGATCCTTCGCTTTTTGAGGGAGGATAATTTTTTTCCGAACGATAAAAATCGTCTTTATAAGCGGCACAAGATCCAGCGACCAACGCAATAATAAGAGTATAAATAGAAAGTTTGACGTTCATTTGATTTCTCACGCATATGCCTTAATTGGCGTATTCAGAACAATAGAAACGAAGGAGCGAAAAAATGGATCTAATTTTTTTGTTATTTTGGTTAATGGACCCGACAGCGAGTTATTCTCCCTCCTCAGGCAATCTCAATTTAGGTTCAAAATTTGGAAACTGACATCTGTTTATTTTGGCGAAACCATGTCCCCAGGAATAACAGCGCCATCAAACTCCTCGCCGGTCATGAATCCCAATTCGATGATCGTTTCACGTAGCGTCTTGTTTTCTTGGTATGCCTTTTTGGCAACTTTTGCAGCTTTGTCATATCCGATATGGGTATTCAAAGCGGTGACCAACATAAGAGATCGATTGAGATTAAGATCGATTTGTTCACGATTGGGCTCGATACTGATCACGCAATTATCGGTAAAGGAATCGCATGCGTCTCCGAGTAATTTTGTCGACTCAAGTAGATTGTGAATCAACATTGGTTTGTAAACATTGAGCTCAAAATTCCCACTCGCACCCGCGAATGTCACAGCGGCATTGTTTCCAAATACATGAACGCAGACCATTGTCATCGCTTCGGCTTGAGTAGGATTAACTTTTCCCGGCATAATCGATGACCCCGGTTCGTTAGCCGGAATCGTCAACTCACCGATACCGCAGCGCGGACCGCTGGCAAGCCATCGCACATCATTTGCAATCTTAAACAGAGCAGTGGCCAGAGTGTTCAGCGCTCCATGAGCCTCAACAATGGCTTCTTTTCCAGCCAGGAGCGCGAACTTATTCGGCGCAGAGGAAAAAGTGTATCCCGTTTTCACCGACAAGGCCTCACATACTTTTTCAGCGTATCCAATTTTAGTATTCAGACCCGTACCGACTGCGGTTCCTCCTATGGCTAATTCATAGAGCAACTCTAAGGCCGACCCCAATGCACGTTCACAATAATTGAGCTGAGCCGCATATCCAGAGAATTCTTGCCCGAGCGTTAATGGCGTTGCATCCATAAGATGGGTGCGACCAATTTTTACAATATCTTTAAAGTCGTTGGCCTTACCCTCTAAAGCTTCCTTCAATTTTTGGACTGAAGGAAGTAACACGCCCTCTATTTGATCAACAGCTGCGACCGCAGAAGCCGTGGGAAAAGAGTCATTCGTCGATTGACTTTTGTTCACATCATCATTGGGATGAATCGGGGTTTTGGATCCAAGTTCCCCGCCAAGCATTTCGATCGCACGATTGGAAATAACCTCGTTTGTATTCATATTCGTCTGGGTACCGCTTCCGGTCTGCCATACAACGAGTGGGAAATGTTCATCGAGTTTACCATCGATAACCTCTTGGGCGGCATCCTGAATAGCCTTCTTTTTCTCTTCGGAAAGCAATCCTAAACTGTGATTTGCCTCCGCTGTAGCAAACTTGACTAAACCCAACGCTTTTATCATCGGACGTTGCATCTTTTGACCGCCGATTTTGAAATTTTGAAGCGATCGTTGCGTTTGCGCTCCCCAATAACGATCCATCTCTACTTCAATTTCACCCATGCTATCTTTTTCGATTCTTGTACTCATTTTATCCTCTACGAAGTTGCGCCCACTCTATTATAAATAGGAGGGAATTCAACGTTACAAATCCGTAATTTTTTCACGCCATCGACTGTCATATACCTAGATTTTATGAACAAATCCGATTAACCTTCCCTCAAGAACGCCAACATTAAGCTGCCATTCCGAAAGAACCCAATGAAAACATCCAATCTTTTTTTCTACATATTCTCAATCCTCCTTTTTCTCCTTTCACCAGCCTGCAAAGCCAGCGATCAAACCCCAATCGATGGATGGAAGGAGACGCGAAGGCTGCTAACAAGCGAGGCGCGAAATTGTCACGCGCAAATAAGTGCCTTTTGCAATAGAGATAAAGCCTTTATCGATCCAATCATCCAAAAAACGCTCGATCAGAGCTTTCAGGGAAAAATGCCCAACACTCGGTCGGGTGCAAAGTCGGTTGCGCGGCGGTGTAGGTCTTCCTATGCATCCCAACAAAGGAAAGAAAGCAACCTTAGTGATCTTAGTAAAAAGATATACCAATATTACAATAATCCGGAAATCATAGAGAACGAAAACCAGGTCACTGTCATCGTTGGACCCTTACCCGGTAAATTTGTAAAACATCTCAAAGGTGGGTTTTCGATGCGGAACGAGGACAACGAGTGGAAGCTTTCCGACGTGGCGAAAATGATCCAAAAAACCTTAAAGAGAGCTCCACATGCGAGTTATATAAAGATGGTTGTCTACTTAGCATCGGAAAGTACGACAAGCAGTTATAACCAAAAGGAATGGTATTACAGTACGTCCACGAAGAGAATCTGGGTCACACCCAATCGTCCAACCCAAGCTTTTTTTACGGATCCCATCAAAGACCTTGGTCAATTTATCAAAAACGCATCAATGCTCGATATAGAGAAACTCAATACATGCACCCTCGTTGAAAAAAACTTGAATGAAGCCGAGGAAGGCTGCCCTCTTTAATGGAAAACACCATCCCCCTTAAGATCGGAGCCCTATGCCCATTCTAAAAAGTTCCTTCTCACCCTCCCGATGGCTCTCAAATCCCCACCTGCAAACCCTTTGGCCGGTATTCTTCAGAAAGAATTACAAACTTAAGACGCATCTCAGTCACGAAATTCTAGAGTTGGAAGACGGCGATTTTTTAGAAATCTTCCTGACAGAAATCGAAGATCGACCGATCGTGCTTATTCTTCACGGCCTTGAGGGTTCCTTAAACTCTCACTATATCAAACCCCTAATCCAATCTCTATTTTTCAGAGGATTTGGTGTTTGCTTCATGCACTTTCGAGGGTGCGGAGAAATGCCAAATCGATTGGCTCGCAGCTATCACAGTGGTGATACGGGAGATCTACAATACGTCGTCGATCATCTTGTCGATCGTTTTCAACAAGGTGTTTTTGGAGTCGTCGGATTTTCTTTAGGAGGGAACGTCGTTCTGAAATGGATGGGTGAACAAAAAGAAAGCGTAAGTGTTCAAACTGCCGTCGCAGTTTCGGTGCCCTTTGAACTCGCCCACGCAGGACAGAGATTGGAAAAAAGTTTTTCGAAGGTTTATCGTAAGCATCTCCTTTCCAGCTGCCAGGCAAGTTATCAGAAAAAATTCCAGACGATGGAGTCGCCCTTAGACCTAAAAAATATAAATGAACTAAACACTTTTTTTCGCTTTGACGATCGCGTCACGGCGCCACTGCACGGCTTTTCTGGAGCGGTAGAATATTACGAAAAATGTAGCTCTCGTCAGTTTCTTAAAGACATCGCCAAGCCGACGCTGGTCCTTCACGCAAAAGACGATCCTTTTATGTGGCCACATACGGCACCTACGCTAGAGGAGCTGTCGGAACAGGTCTGGCTAGAGCTCTCAGAGAATGGAGGACATGTTGGTTTCGTTTCGGGTTCTCTTTTCCGTCCCGAGTACTGGCTAGAGACCCGCATCAGCGACTGGATGAGCGCCCAATAAATTATAATTTCGATCAAGTTTTTATATTAAATGTTATGCGATTTTACAATTTTTTCCCCTTGGTTCCGTTCGCCTCCATCAAAAAAGTAGAACTAACTCGGCGTCCATTTAAGGAAACCGAGCTAGTTCGATTCGACCATCGTCGATTTCGACGGTCTGCATTCGGGAGCGATACTCTAAGTAACGCTCTTCGAAAGCAGAACCATCGAAAGTTTAAGCCTTTTGCATTCCTCTCGAAAAGCCAGGAATTTAGCAGGCGGACCCAAGCGGCCTGACCTACGAGATTCGATGTCCAAACCTCTTTTAGAAAACCAGATAATCCTAAAATCATCGTATTTCCTCCCTCCTGTTCACTTTTATACCTCATCCTCACCTGAATAATCGGCGCTCCCGAAGGTCCGCCAAATGTTAAAATTAATGTTCGTGTGGACACCATGGATTGCCACGCGCCTCCTTCTTCGTCCAATGTCAATTTCCGTTTCAGGGATCCCCAGAACATGTTGAATAAACACGAGAAAAAAGGAAATCACCCCCTCGTATTTAAGTAAGTATTCAATGTGACTGATTAAAGACGATCGGAAACTCCATCGGAAACTCCATCGGAAACAGATAATTTGTAGGAACATAAATAAACGTAATCCGGGTATACTCAAGGGCAGGCTTCGCACACCACAGAGGGTTACCCCTACAGGTCACATTCAACCGCCGACTGCCTTTAATCAGACACGTATTCAATTTCTTATTTGACTCACCTAATATGATTTTCTAGTTTATTACCCTTTTCACGGAGGCGTATTTATGCAGGATTATAACCCCCCAAGTCCCACTATTTTCGGGAAAATTCTTTCAGGGGAGATTGAAACAGAAATTATTTATGAAGATGATTATTGCATCGCATTCCGTGACATTACCCCAGTCGCGCCAACTCATATTCTCATTATCCCAACCAAATATATCGCAACGATCAATGATGCTACCGAGGAGGACGCCGAGCGTTTGGGGCACCTTATGTTAGCAGGAGCTGCGATCGCCAAGGCGCAGGGGTGTGCCGAGGATGGTTACCGACTCGTTATGAACTGCAACAAAGATGGCGGACAATCCGTTTACCATATCCATCTTCATCTTATCGCTGGACGTCAAATGACGTGGCCGCCCGGCTAGTCCAAGGACCAAACGCAACGAAAACCATGATTGGCCCTACGTTCCACTGGGTTAAAGCGACCTCTAGATGAGATTCTAAGCGCGTTCTCATTATGAACAAAGGAGCCACCCTTTAAAACGCGTTTCGTTCCAACGAGTGGGCCTCTAGGATTTTTCTTTTTAGAAATTTGGTAGTAATTTTTACTATAAAAATCAGCAACCCATTCAAAGACATTTCCTGATAGGTCTTCAACACCGTAAATGCTTTTCCCTAAGATGCATTGCCCTAGCGCACAGGTCTGAGACTCGCCGCCAAAATGCGCGGTTCCTAATGTAGGCGCTTCGTCACCCCACGGATAAATACGGTGCGTTATTCCTCTCGCCGCTTTCTCCCATTCGGCTTCGGTTGGTAGGCGTTTTCCGGCCCACTTCGCGTAAGCGCTCGCCTCTAAATAATTTATAAAGACAACGGGATGGTCATTTTTTTCAACCGGATTAAATTGCTCCCAAGTCTGGGAAACGTTCAGTCCGGTAGCATTAATGTATCGACGATACTGAAAAACACTCACTGGTAGACGATCAATAAAGAAACCAGAGACAAACACTTCGCCAGCCGGTTGTTCTTCTTTTCTGCCCTTTGTATTCGGTATTAATCCTCGGAAAAATGGACCTTCAGGGATCCCACATAGAGAATTATCTTCAAGTGCATCGACCAAACGCAAGACGCTTTCGCAATCAATAGGCCTATCATTGGGATTCTTTGAAAGGAGATGATTCAACAGTTCTTCTAGCCCTTGACTGATTTCGGGTCGTAAAAGGCGAATGGCTGTCGGTGCTTCATTGCGGATCCGTTCCGCTATTTTGTTTTCGTCTAGTATAGCGTCGGCCAAAGGTACCTTGTTGCTTAGAAGACGAAATAAAATGGCTCCAATCGCGTAGATATCGGAACGAAAATCATACTTATCCACCAATAGTTCGGGCGCCAAATAGGCATTTGGCAATATTCCGACCGAGGTGGTGATTTTCATTCCAATAAGGGTACCGGTTTCGGTTCCCGACGTTTGTTCGTTCATCGCGTTGGCGAGAGCAAAATCGGTGATCGTTAGGTGAGGGAGTCCAGTCTCAACATGAGGCCCAATGTAGATGCTGCGCGGTGTTAAATTGCGATGGGTAATCCCACTTGAAT
>JALSKP010000731.1 GCA_026988815.1 Myxococcales bacterium
CGCCATACCGGAACTGGTTTGGATCAGATCATGTACGATCACACCATTTTCAAGTGAGGTGCGAGTCGTAAAATTAAGCTCAACGACGGCGCCAGCACTCACATCTGATAGCGCCGTCCAGGTCTGTTCGCCTTCGTTGGTCGCCAAATTCCCATTCATAAAAACGCCATTATCGGTAAAATGAATCGTTTCATTCATCGCAATATCCACCAACGCTACAAAATAGGCGATGTCGGGATTGTCGGATTGGTATTGCACGATTGCAATATCGCCAGCTTCCAGCGCTTCTAAAGAGGGCAAAAAAGAAAGGGTGAAGACAAGGAAGCAAATGGCGACGGGAATCAAGGTTGTTTTCATCTCTTAACCTAAACATTTTTGACGGAAATGCTCAAGTTTTTAAATACTTAAGAATCTTGAGGCGACTCAACCTTTGAAAATATTCTAAGAACTATTCGCTTTACCCTTTCTCGGCTCACCTCTATCCTCAGTGATGAATTTATTAGACAATGGAAAAAAAATGAAAAAAATCATCTTCTTATCTCTTTTTCTTGCTGCCTGCGTCACCGTTGATAACGACGATCCAGACAAAGGGACCAAGAACAACGGCAACCCCAACAATGGAAATCTAAACAATGGCGCACCAAACAACGGAGGATCCAACGGCCAAAACAACGGCCTCGCCGGAAATTGCCAGGACCTATGTGTGGCAAAAGCTATTCTCTGCGGAGCACCTTCGGATCAAGGCCAGCTCTTCTGTAAAAATGATATCTGTATTTCCAATCCTACCGATTCAGAAATGATGTGTTTCCAAGAAAAAAGTTGCCCAGAATTGCTTGGATTTTTCCAAGATCCAGACGGAACAATCTGCGGTATTGGCGTTGGCACTCCAAATAATGGCGTAACTAATAATGGTATGAATGCCTGTATCAAGCAAAATGCAACGGGATGTAATTCTTCGAATAACCCCAGCAATTGCTGTAATACTAACGCGAGTTGTTTTGGAAAGGGTAATCTTCAAGGCGAGACGATTTGCTGTAATCCTGTCGACAAGCCCTGTGAAAAAACGACCGATTGTTGCAATGATGATAACGACATAGCGCCGGTAAGGTGTCAAAACAAGGTCTGCGCTTTCGACATCTAGATCCGTCCAAGAACGCGTCGTTTAACAGAGATATTAAACTTGTTTGACGAATTCAATTGAGCTGTTTGCGAGGGCGGCTTATGCGGACCAAAAGGAACCAATCCTGCCGTTCCAGTGTGTCGAACACACACGTTGGAATTAGGAGACGATTGCCAAATATCGGTATGTAAAGCTCCTTTTGTTTGCGATGTGGAAACAAAGAAGTGTGTAGAAACGACCGAATGTGCCTGGTTTTAGTCTGTGACTGGTAAACCTGTTGTCCCGCGCCACAAATCCTTTTTGTCCAAGGAATTTTTTATTGAAGTGGTTATAGATCGTTGCCATCATCGAGATCGGGTTCTGGATCGGGGTCAATAAAATTCTCTCAATCGGTATGGGACCAATTCGAAATAAAATGTTTATCGGTGAAGGGAGGAAGGTTACATTCCTTATTGTTGGACGCACGAATGGCTGCGAATAACTCGCTTTTCTTCGCAGGCAAGGTCAACGGCGATCGCTTGTATCGCTTTCTCCTTCGACGATTTTCACCCATTAAATAAGGTATTTAATTTGGCGCTCTTTTCGGTAGGACAATAAAAAAGTATCGCCAACCTTTGAGGTCGAAGGCAAAACTCGTCATTTGTTAAACCTAATATTTCTAACTCCCCCGATACATCTGAAAAAACGTCGTCCAAGACATCAAGTTTATATTTGTAGCGCGAATAGGGAATTTCTTCCCCACATACACGTTTGACCCAGGTTGTAGATACCAGCTTTGCAATGACCACATTGGGCCTCGGCGTAATTTTAATGCAAATCTTTTTGTTGTTTCTGATTAAAACTAGTGATCCGTTTCTGAGGTATTTTCTATACTCTGTAGGTAACCCTACAATTCACTTTCCATTTCTCTTCAGATTGGATTCGACTCACGCAAAAAAATTTCCAATCAAGCTTCCAAGCGCGATAGCTTCGCCTTTGTCCATCATCGGCACATGGATGAACAACCTTTCAACATTGTCCCTCAATGAAAAATAGTAAAGTGCGTTACAAACAAAGGAACCCGCATCTTGACTCTCACGAAAATCCCACCGGCTTTCCAACTGATTCAGTTTAGTAAGAATTGAATGTAAGGGGAAACCCGATTCGTAAACTGGATTACTATTCCCTAAATTAAGTACAACATCCTCAACCTCGATATTTTCCCGACGAGCGTAGCGCTCAAGTTCGACGTATTCACGTTTTTGAGCGACGCCAAAATGAATTAGGGGACCCACAAATCTATAGTGTTGCACCTCGTAAGAAACCGGAAGTAGCTCCGCTTGCCCAGAAGAGGCCCTCGCTGCAGCTTGTGCGACATCCCAAGAAGGATTGTAGTTGAGCTCGCCCCAAGGTTCAAAACCGGTGTAATGGATGATTATCTCTTAAGCACTTTATGGCTAACTTTGGCGTCCGAGCCGGTGATTTTTATAGTGTAGGAAAGGTGCTTGTCTGGAACCACTTCTATTCTTTTTTCGATACGACCTGTGGCCGAATCGATAACAACAGTGGCCTTCCCTTCCCTTAGTTTTAGTTTTTTAATCGGTCCAACACCGTACCCGTTAGCGCCAATATAAATATCGGCACCTTTTGGAATCACCTTCAAACTAATGGTTCCTTTTTTGCGAGATATTTTAGGGAGAAAAGGACGCATGTCAAAACTGCCCACGTCAACCAACGCGATGCGTCGACTAATAGGACGACTATCGGCTTGAGAAATATCGACGCGCATAATCCGATTCCTCTTCAACTTTTTAAAGATGGGAGAAATACCGATGGCTTTATCGTCCAACTTAATAACCGACCCGCGAGGAAGAGCTGCGAAATTAACGCCAATATAAGAGCGTTTGTCGGACTCCAATTTCGCGTCAATGAGATTGTCCTTTCCAGGAATCAGACCAATAAAAGCGGCGTGAGGCCGACGCCCATCTGCGCTGATTTCGACGTGATGTTCAATTCGACTGGACAGCTTCACCGTCGTCGGAGAAACGCCCACATCCATCCCATCCACCTTTATCGCCGCGCCTCTCGGATCTGCGACAATCTGCAATTCTGAATCAAGTTCCAATTCCATCGGTGTTAACTCAAAAGCAATCGGAGCTGCAGTACTCTCACCGGCGACCATTTCTTTTTTGGGCGCGTGGCCAGGAGCCATCGCTATCACCTCGTTCGTAATCCCCTTATAGATTGGAATGCTTCCATTACTGGTTTTTTGCAACTTTCCGTTCACAATATAATGGATATTTTCAACCGTCGAAGAAACGCCCAAGGACATTGAACTCGGCGGTGGTTTTACAGCGAGTTCTTTAATCTTTGAAGGATCGATTTTTTTACCACCCACATCTTTTTCTAAGGTGTTTTCGGCGTTGGAGGCAAGATAAAGCCCTCCTCCAAAAATAAGAATGATGGCTAGGAATCCGAGGCCGACCCATACGCCTCGCTTATTCGTGGTCGGTTTCCAATCCTCAATGTCCGACATTTCATCAGCGCTGGATTGAAAATCATAATGCCCCTGTTTCATCTCAACCTGAGGTTGAGGTTGAGTCCAAGGCGAACCATGCGGCGTAAAGGCTGGGGGTCGAAAGCCTCCCGGGCCGACGGTTTGTATTTCCGCTGAAATCGAAGCGGGCGCTTCCTGCTGAACATGGGTTACAACATCGGCTCGCATGGGTTGGGTTGGTGGCGCGGATAAGAATGCGTCTTGCGAAGCCTTTGGTGTAGATGTGCTCACCTGAGGGTCACTCGTTTGTGCCTCTAAATTGGGCATGTCAACCGGACGCTTTTCGACATCTGGCGTCGGGCTTAGTGGCGATATATTACCCAAGAAGGACTCGCCTTGACCAGGCGGGTTCGAGTAAGGGCTCGTCGTCGGAGCTAAACTTTGGTCTGGAGCGAAGGCGCCAAGGAGATCCTCATCAGACTCAAATTGGGTAGTCAAGGCTTCTGAATCTGCAATTTGTGGAAGAGGCTCTCGTACAATCGTTGCGGGTACTTCGAAATCACCATCAAATGAATCGGGGCTGTTTGGACCAGGCAAGGGGGCGGAAAGGGTTGGCGTGAGAGATTTAGGATTCAAGGTTGGCATCGGTAGGTCGGCCAGCGAAATACGCGGTATTTTCTTCTTCGGCGCCTCAAATTCTCCCGACACGCTTTTCCCAACAACGGAGGATAAAAAATCCTGAGTATGCTGAGGCTCACTTTCCGCCGCTGGCATACCAACGTCAGTAAGATTTGAACTTGGTGCCGTTAAGCCAACCGGAGGGAGATTTTCCATGTTTGTGATAACGGTATCGCCATCATCGACGCCGTAAAGGTCTTTTGTCTTTAAGGCGATCATTGTCTCGGAGGTCATTTCGGCGAGCTGACCTTTGGACTGTTCTTCTGCCCATTTTTCAAAATTGACGCCCGAGGAGGCATCCATTTGTTCAAAAAGACTGGCCGAGATTACAAGAGCATTCGTTTCTTCTGGAACTTTTTCATCCTCAAGTTCTGGAAACAACGAGCCCATATAGGCGGCAATATGCGCGTCCGTGGTATGAGAGTCTTGAGAAGATAGCCAATCCACGAGTCCCATTTGGAAATCACGAATGTTTTGAAAACGAAGCGTGGGTTCTCTTTCCAAGGATTTCATAATGACATTGGAAAGCTGGACATCGATCTCCGTCCGAACGTGATGCGGAGGAATAATGGGCAAAGTAAGGACCTTCCCGTAGGTATCCTCATCCGTTTCTCCCTTAAATAATCGCTTACACGTCACCAGCTCGTAGGCGAGAACACCCAAAGAAAAAACGTCAGTTCTCTCATCGATAGGACCGTAATCGATGTCGATCTGCTCTGGACTCAAATACGCCAGTCTCCCCGGAACGGGAGAGAGTTTGCGCAAAGATTCTCCAACGGAAAAATCAGTGATTTTAACGTTTCCGTCCGCCGAAACAACAACATTCTGAGGACAAAGATCTTCGTGATAAATAGGCATCGGCGCGCCATTAGAATCTTTTCGTGTGTGCGCGTAATGTAAACCTCCAGCGATCGAGGCGATGACGCTAACCGCCAAAGGGACTGGGAAAAATCGTCCTTCGTCAAACCCCCTTTCGGCAACTTTTTGCAGGTCACGACCGATGATGTAGTCGCTGACAGAAAAAACACGACCGTCTACAATGCCCCAATCATGGATCTGTGCAATATTTGGATGTGAAAGCGAGGCCGCTTTTCGAACCCCGCCTAAAAAGGAGGCTGACCATTCTTCAGAAAACGCTTTTACCGTGGTCTTGAGTGCGACTTTACCCTGAGAAGGGTGTTCAGCCAAAAATACCTCGGTTGATGTACCTTCTCCCAAGAGACGTGATAACGTGTACTCTCCAAATTTTTTGTTCATTCCAACCTCATATTAATACACGACGCTATCATTGATCCTCAAGTCTGCAAAAAAACTTCCCATTTAGAGCGACGATCTTGGCGTATTTATTCGATATCCGAGCATAATGATCCCCTTTTTGACCGAAAATGTTCGAAAAGATGAAATTCTATTGATCTTTTTCGTCTAAATCCCATATTTTAGGCTTTTATCCATGATCCAATCCGATGCATTTCCGATCGATGTTCAAACCCTTTCTGATCTCTTCGCTGTGTTTCTTGATTTGCGCACAGGCCAAGAATGAAGAAACCGCGCTCAATGGAAGGATGGGTAATATTGAAAGCCACGCAGGTAGCGGACAACAAATAAATCCAATGTCTGAGGGGTCTTTTCTCAGTCTCGCGTTAACCTCGCCTCTTTCAATCACCCAAAGACAAACCTTCGAAAAAGAAGGCATCCAGATTCGCGGGGAGTATCAAGAGCTCTATACGCTCTATGTGCCCTGGTCTGCACTAGACCTATTCAGCTCATTTTCAAATATCAAAAACATTCAAAGTACCGCCTTTCCTATCCCTACCCATGCGCCCTTAGTCCGCACCCTCGCCGATATAGGCGCCTCCTACGTTCACCAACACCAAAGTGGATTTACAGGGAAAGGGAAAATCATAGCCGACATCGATAGCGGAATTGATGTCCTTCATCCTCATTTTTTCTTCGCTGATGGCGGACGATTTAAATGGATGGATAGCAACGAAAACGGACGCTTTGATGTCGGCGTAGACGGTGTCGACTTCAATTCAGATGGGAAAATTACGCCCAATGAACATTTGGAAATTGCCTTCGGACGAGCCTTTGAAGACCCCGATTCTGACAGGGATTTTGATACCAAAAAAGATTGGCTCTATGTCGATCAAAATCGAGACCATCAAAGAAATGTCGGTGTCGAGGAAGGATTCACCGAAGAAGACCTAGCCTATGGGGAACCTATTTTTGTCATCGAAGACGTCGATGGAAACGGCATCCTCGACGAAGACGAAAGTCTCATACGATTAGGAAGCTCTAAAATAGTAAAACTGATTACAAAAACTGAAACCTATACGCGTGGAAAGAACTTGATTTTTTCGCCTTTGGATCCCGCCGAAAACGATTT
This sequence comes from Myxococcales bacterium, assembly GCA_026988815.1. Taxonomy (GTDB): domain Bacteria; phylum Myxococcota_A; class Bradymonadia; order Bradymonadales; family Bradymonadaceae; genus CALJNB01. The sequence continues at coordinate 6,661 of JALSKP010000731.1, forward strand.
CTCGCACGGGACCGCAGTAGCCTCTATTCTGGTCGGCGGACAATATGGGTTTCATAATAATGTGGGGTTATGCCCCGACTCAGAAATCGTCATGTACCGTGCAGAAAGTAGCGATTCGATTTATGCCTTTGACGCCGTCATGGACAGCATTGAAAACAAATACGATATCATTCTACACGAATGGACAGAGTCTATCGTGTCTCCCATTGACGGGTCAGGTAATTATGAAGCGCTCATGCAACTGGCCCGTGATGCTGGAATTGCCTCCGTAAATCCGGTCGGCAATCTGAGAAAATCTGGGAAACATGTACAAGCGATGAGTGACGCAGATGAAAGCATTGTGTTCATCATCAATGAGGGGTTTTCTGAAAAACCTTATGTAAGTTTACAAATATCTCTCTTCTGGAGAAGCACGGATGAAGGCCAGTTCTCCCTCGTCGACCCTGACGGAAAGACCTTCGACTTCAACCTCGATGGAAAAACAAAAAACGCGGAAAACCTAAACTGGGTTACTACCTTCGACGAGAGCCCCCGGAAAACTCGCCAATTCCGACTCCATCTTTGGACCAACGAGGGGAGCGTTTTGACGGAGGGGGAATGGCAATTAAAGGTCAAAGGGATCTCAGGTGAATACGTGGCCAGGATCGCAGATCCCCATTCTGGCTGGGCGGAAGGTATACGATGGAAAAGACCAACCTTGGATCGAGGCAGCGTTGTCTTTCCCGCTACAGCAGACGCCGCCTTTGGCGTAGCCGCCCTTGATGTGTCAAAATCTCCAGGCAGCGTTCGCGATTTTTCTGGGCGAGGTCCGAGGATAGACGGAAAAGCCATCGTCAAAATTGGCGCGCCTGACGATCCCTTGAGCGCATTCGCGTCCACACAAAAACGTCGAGACGTAGGACTGGCAAGGACTTGGTTTTCAACCTTTGGTGGAACAAGCGGAGCCGCTCCCCATGTCGCCGGCGCGATGATTTTATTGCAAGAAGCCCATCCAGATCTGTCTGTCGAAGACCTCGAAAAACGTCTTCTAAAAAACGCTGATACACAAGGATTAGATGCCCAAGGCGAACTCCCAAACGCACATCTAGGTTTTGGGAAACTCAATATCTTTCGTGCAATATTTGAAAAAGAAGCGCCCATGAATAATCATTCTCCTACCGCTCTAGCCGAGATCATCGGCGGCCAAGTGGACGCCCGTGCCTCTTTTGATAGCGACGAAGATCGTCTTCAATATCGATACGATTTTAACCATGATGGTGTGTTCGAAAAAGATTGGTCTGACGATAGCGTCGTCGATCTTGGGACCTCTTGGACGGCCTCCGACATTATTCACGTTCAGGTTCGCGACGGGCAGGGACTCAAAAGCGGGGTGCTTGTTCGTGGAAAAAATAAACAACCCAAGATTGAAATTAGCGAAATCCAAGGCGGTGGATTTTGCCAAACACGACAGGCACCTGGACGAAGTTGGTTGGTCCTCCTTTGCCTCTCTTTCCTTTTCGCATTGCGAAAAAAACGCGTCGCTTTCATACACCCTTAAATCTACCTTACAAAACGCGTTTCTTGGGTTAAACCTAGGCCGACTTTAAACACGACACATTATGACCATCGCACTCCCAGAATTTAATCCTCATCTAGACACCGATTTAGAACGCGCTATTTTGCAACTTTTTGTGATTGGCTTTCCCGGTCATGACTTAAGTGAAGAGGTTGCAGATGAACTAAAGAAAGGCTTGGGCGGCGTGATCCTTTTCCGTAGAAATATCGATATTATCGACCAGGTCCTTTCTCTTTCTGAATCCATCCACGCCGCGGCAAAAGATCAACCCCTTCCACCTTTCGTATCGCTCGACCAAGAAGGCGGACGTGTTGTACGGATTCGGGAACCGCTTACCACCTTACCAACCATGCGCGCAGTGGGCGATAAAGGGGATGTTGGTTTGGCAGCCGACGTCGCTGAAGTGATCGCAAGCGAAGTCGGCGCGCTCGGTTTCAATCT
>JALSKP010000732.1 GCA_026988815.1 Myxococcales bacterium
TAAGTTCAACAACTTAACTAGGTCAAGGCCGAAGCCAATAAACCCACGAGCTAAAACGAAGTCCCCCACCCTAACCCTCCCCCAGAGGGAGAGGGGATCAGAATCCCACCGAAAAGGATCACACTACGGCTAAAGCGAAGACATACCCGACGGCATTTTTAACGTATCCTTCTTTACTATTTCTGAGTAAAAATTTCCGCTGTATGGTTCGCCTTGTAAGTGCCTGGTAGGTGTTGTTTTGGCAATGACATTTATTTTCCCCCTTTCGGATAAATTTAGATATTCTTCGAACAAACGATGGCGAGGATTTATTTCGAATAAATAAGAAATAGAAGTTTCGCGCATATTTTAGAGGGCTTCGAGTCTCTGAGACATATTGGCGAAGCCATCCTTTCGATTTAAAATTCCAAAAGAAGTGACTGATACGTTGCCCAAAGAGTGGGGAAAAGGCATTGCGAACGCGAAAGGCGCGGGCAGACGCTGGTTAGATCCAAAGAATCCCAAAGGAAGGGGAGTGAGGATCGATAAAGGGAACGCGAAGTCCAATTTGCCATCTCAACGGGTTGTCGTTAGAGATGGAGGTCGGGTTATCGGGAGAAATGGCGAAGCGATTTCGGGGAGTATAAATCTAGATCCGAATGCAATACATACCATCGTCAGAATACAAAAATTGGAGGTTTTGGAATGCACCATAGATTAAAATATCCTCACCTCAGCGGTGAGTTAGTCGAGTATCTAGAAGGGATGGCTGATATCGAATACCAGCGAAAATGATGGGTAAGGGGAGATTGTCCAAAGCCTATTATTTTCGATAATTTCGCATTGTTGATTCATTTTCTATAGGACGATATGCGCCTTCACGAAGATGTGAAAGGGGCTTTGGACATAGGTTGCCTCAGAGCCATTCAGAAGACGGTCCGTCCTGTTTTAGAATCACCTTTTTGAACTTTCAGTTCTGTTCCTCGGAGACTCAACGCACGATTTCTGTTCTGATGAAACTTCTCCACAATTTCAATGCTCTCTCTGATCTACTGTCTTTCGAAGGAAGCGTGTTTCTGATTGAGCGCTTTGAGAAGGGGAAGTGCGTAAATATTCTAAATCTTGCTGACCATGTGCATATCGGTGTGGAAGGAAGGGAATTTAAATTCGGTTCTTACAACAAAGATCCGCCGAATACCCAAACCGATCCGAAAGTTCTAACTGCTATCTTTGATGAAGTTTTTCTGCAGAATTGGTTATGTTCACCCTCGGCTAAGCGAACAGGTCTGTTTTGTTTTTGATCATGCACTTTCCAGAAAATGATTCAGAGTTTTGTTGTTGGCTATTTAGTGATAACGCATACCTTTCGTGTGCCATCAGAAATGCAATCGAAATCAGTGAAGCTTGGACAACCTCCGCAGGTTGTACCGCATCGTGCATTGTTAATGTCGATAATTTCTCGAATCACGCCGCCAACCAGTGAGGGGAAGTTTTTACTTACAGGCTCTGGGCAAGAGCAGGGATTGAGGTTGGTGCGTATACTGCAATCGGCTTTGCTTTCGCATTCGCTTTTAGTAAAAAGCCCTCCTGTTTTTTTCGATTCGTAATCTGCGCAAGAGGGTAATTGAACGACCTCGCATTCCCCGCCTCTACACCTGGGAATCAACTCGCCGGGGTTAGATAGGGTGTTGTAGTTGGGGCATTTATTACCAACGCAGGTAAAAGGATTACGACATTGGTTGTCGTCCAAAAGTGTGCGCTGGGCGTCGAAGGTATCGATATTGGATTGGAAATCGGCTGTGTCTTGCTGACCAGGCCCGATGCCGATCGCACAATCGCAAGGCCCCGCGCGCAGTGCCAACTGACAGTCTACGTGATCGAAACAGGAGCGACCTAAACCACGAACCGCATCGATAAACGAATCTTGCAAAGGCTCGCAGGCCTTCCCGCTATCATCGATAGCATCCGCATCGGTTTTCATGTCTATCTGCGTATTGATATCTTTTCCCATGTCGGGCAAAGCATTGTTTTTTTCTCCACAAGAGAGAAGGAAAAGGAAACTTGTAAGTGTGAGAGCTTTCATTTGGAATTCATATTAATAGGAATCTAACCACACTCTTGGTAGTTGATTTTACTAAGTCTACAAAGACTCGCGCTTTGACACAACCTCTTTTAAATTCGAATCTGAGCGTGTTTAGAGACCTCTTTTGAAGCGGAGACTCGAACCAATCAATGGGGGAATTCGCAAGTTGTAAAAATGAGTGGTCCATGTTTCTTTGGAGGCGCAGGATCACGAAGCAACATCGGAAACGTTGAATTGTTTTAACTAAACTTGAGAAATCCTTCCTTACATTTAGATGCTTTTGATGTCTTCGGTAAAATGAACCAAGATATTGACCGACAAGGTCGCACCACATTAAAACGAACCACCTGGTAAAGAGATTTCCTTGTTCATCTCGGTTCACTGGAGGAGTGTTGGTGCCAGTGGCGATTAATGTTAACCTAAAGTGGTTTTTGCCCGAAGGTTGAAGGTCGCTATCGGCATTGGAAAGATTACGCTGTCTGTGCGGAACGCAGTTCCAATATGCTAAATTAAAAGCTTATCTGAGTATATTGTTTCTCCAGTTTAAATTCCAAAGCGCCGCGATTCTCCGCAGAAGGGGTCGTCCGATAAACATTGGCGGGTGATTTTTACATGGTAGCTCGAAAGTGGAGATGGTAAGCTTGTTTGCCTTTTGTGGGCCTAGTTCTAAATAAATAACCTACATTCAAACTGTTTTCTTTCTCCAAGGTTTGAAATTGAAGGTCGTAATAAAACCAAAGACTGTCGACGTTGTTATCGTTCTATGTTTGTTTGGTGCCTATTTTGCCGTCCGTCCTTTTTTTTCCGCGATCCTTCTTTTTTAGCAAAACGGGAGAGTTCTCCTCTCTTTTTGACGCCCTCGTAAATGTATTCGCATTGGTATCGACGTTGACGATAGTCTACGCGTTTTACCCAAAGAAAAATTGGTCCGTATATATTTTCAATATTATACTTTTGGTTCAGGCACTTCTTGCAATCGCGTTCGCCTTGGCGAACACTTGGTTCTCGCCCGGAATAGCGGACAGCATTTCTACGGTCACTTTCGAACTTTTTTATCTGGGGGGCACAATAGGGGAATTCGTTATTTTCTTCTTGATGTATTATTTCGTCAATCGAGAGAAATTGGTGTTCTATTTAACGAGAAACGAAGGGCCCAAGGATCGTCCCTTAGAAGATGTTTTCCTTTAGTTTAGGTCGTCTTCAAATCCTAAGGAATAATAGTAATAGTAGTAGTATTTACTATGTGGGTAATTTGTATTGCGTTCTTTTGTAAAATGCGTCAAGTGTGTTATTGTTACACGAAGGTAGGTGCAAATGTATAACGCATTAGAAATTACGTGGCATAGAAGAAACATCGCCACGATCGCAAATTTTTTTAGCGCTCAGGAATGTGAGGAAGCGATTGAATATAGTCTTGAGCGAGGGTACGGCGAGGCGCCGATTAGCACATCAAAAGGAATGGTGATGCGCAAAGATATACGTAATAATGAACGTTTGATGATCGACGATTCCCCTATGGCAAAGGCTTTATGGGAGCGCCTATCGCCTTTTTTGGAGCCCGCGTGTTTGGGGGAAAAGAATCCTTTTCTAAAGAATTGGACGCCGGTTGGTTTGAACGAACGGTTGCGCTTTTATAAATACGACCCCGAGCAAGGTTTTAACTGGCATCTGGACGGGAGTTTTCAGCGTCCCTCCGGAGAGAAGAGTCTTTATACTTTCTTGATTTATTTGAATGACGATTTCGAAGGAGGTCAGACTTCTTTTCGACCTCAATATAGTGACGCATTTTCGGTTCAAGCTCGTCGCGGGTCTGTCTTGCTTTTTCATCACCCTATCTTGCATCGCGGAGATCGCATAGTGTCGGGTACGAAATTCGTCCTACGTAGCGATCTTATGTTTGAAAAACAGCTGGGATGAAAATCAGGAAAAATGAAGGTGGACTTCCTTTTTGCTCTTTTTTTCAATATCGATATTTATTTTGGTAAAGAGTTTTACCAATTTTATCTGAGTTAGCGTATGTGGGGTCAGGGCGTTGGTTTGGAAAGATCCCCCTTTTGCGAGGGCAAAAGGTATGATGAGTTGGTCGGCCAAATGCGGTCCGACAGGCTGTCCCTTTTCTATTTGTTTCTCTACAGCATTGACGAGTTTACGGGCGATTTTTTCTGCAGCATTTCCGCGTTGTCCAAACTCAACGGCGATGAAAGGAAAAGGCGAATTTTTGATTTCGGCCAGGACCACGTTTCCACTTCCTTGACTATGTACGTTGAGGATACGTACTTCCTTTTGGTAACCTGGCATACTTTCTTCAAATACTTTCTTTTCGTTAAAAGCGACGTGTTTTGGAAGGCCCTGGCCAATGATCGTAAACAGGATTCCTTTAGCATCAATCGTGTGATCGAAGTGTTGGGTTTCAAGCGCGGTGACGGGAGCGATACTTGCGACGATTTTCCCTCCTCCAGCGGGAGCGAAACCGTAGGCTTGAAGCTCTAACTCTGCCTTGAATCCCAATTCAGAAATTGCGGGAAGGAAGGCTCCTTTTAGAAACTCAAAAGGGGGCGACATTGGATTATGGGTACCCCCCGAAATTTCTACCCGCGAGGCGCGGTCGGCAAAAAATAATGGCCATAGAAGGGTTTGTAGCACCAGGGAGGTGCTTCCTGCGGTTCCGATTTCGAAGGCATAATCACCGCCTTTGATCTTACCTGGTTCGAAAAAAACCTCTGTTGATCGAATTGTATCGCCTGTAACTTTAGCGTTACAGATCTCTTTCATTGCCCGAAGTGCAGTTAAGTGTTGGCGCAACAGTCCGTCTTTTCTGCGTTTCCCGCGGATTTTTGAGATCCGAATCGGGGTTTGGGTTAACGCGGAAAGACTGAGTGCGCTTCTAAATATTTGTCCACCACCTTCTCCGGTTGAGCCATCAATCGAAATCATAATGAGACCTCCCAATTTGATAGAAGCACGAAGGGGATTTCATCGATGATTAAAGCATGGGTTCGTGGCTCTAAAGCGAAGGCCGAAAACGCTTTTTTAACGGACAACTTATGGGTATCGGGAACGAGCAGCATCAAAGGCTTTTCGTTATCAAATTTTGCCAGAATTTGAAGCGCTTCACATTGCTTGATGGGGCAAAGGCTGGGATCGATTTCTGCGAAAATCATCTCAAAGCTTTCCTCAATATAAGTCGGATTTTTCAATGACCAGGTGCGAAACCCCTTTAGATGTTCAAGGCCTTCACCGAGCCCAAGAATAGCTGGCGCACATTTGTTTTCGATCAGAAATTGCGAAATAGGAGTGCAATTCACGACGGCGATTTTTTCAAAGAGTTGAACGAAATGAAGTATAAGTTCAAGATTTGTATTTTTCATCATTTTCTCTTTCGTTTAGGAAAACATAACAAAGCAATCGTAGAAGAACAGTACACAATACGTGCCAAGATCGCGCAAAAGGTAAATCTCCAGGGTATAACACCTATTGGTCCCGAATTATTCATTGGGAAAAAAAGGGCAAAGGAATGGTCTTAGAAAAAAGTAGATAGAAGGATATAATAATGTGATTTTCTATAGATTCTAATTGTGAGACGTGTCGTCAACGCAGCACATTCTTCTAAACAGAGGCGATCCATATTGTCTTTCTTTTTTGGTCCTACAACCTGTTGATGTTACAAAACAATTAGAATTGGGTGCAGGTATTGCGATAGATCTATACCTCCATTAGGCTCTTTTAAAACCACGTTCAGGAAAAATTGAGATGAATAAAGTAGTTGTGTTTTGTGTGATGCTTCTAATCGGAAGCGGCTGCTCTTTGTTGATCGACCTCAGTGAATGCGAAACTGCGGCCGATTGCGATGGCGGGCTTCGGTGTGAATCCAACATCTGCGTAGGTGGTGAAACGGGGACCAATAACGGTACTAATAATTCGAACCTTGTTTCGGTGTCCGAAAATATTGGTGTCGATGCGACTTGGAAGGCAGATAAAGTTTACATTCTAGAAAATATTATCACCGTTGGCGCGTCGGCGACGCTCACCATTGAGCCCGGAACCTTGATAAAAGCGAAACCAAATTCCGCATTGGTAGTTCGACCGGGAGGGCGGCTCAACGCTGAGGGAACGCGTAAACTACCCATCGTTTTTACAAGCTTCCAAAATCCGGGGAGGCGCCAGCCAGGGGATTGGGGAGGAATTGCAATTCTGGGCAAAGCCCCCGTTAATCGAGATAACTTTGCATTGCGGGTCTTCGATGAAGAAACCCTTAGACCCGTTTTTGGCGGTGATATTTCATCCTGGAATTGCGGGATTATTCAATATGTGCGTATTGAATTTGGCGGAGGGCCGGTCGAAGGCGCTGAGGCCTTGAACGGATTGATTGTTGGAGGATGCGGAACCGAGACCGTTGTCAACCACTTGCAAATTCACGCCTCAGCCGATGACGGGTTTGAAATTTTCGGCGGAACTTTTGATTTTCGCCATGTGGTTCTCACACGCAACGGAGACGACTCCATCGACATCGATACGGGTTGGACAGGTACCGGACAATTTCTAGCCGTTCAACAAGACGCCAGCGGCGAAACCGGAATGGAGGTCGATAATTTGAGCGAAGATCCAACGAAAACACCGCTGACTGATTTTAGAATCTACAACTACACCTTGATTGGTACCGGTGCACAGGGCGCCTCACGTGGGTTTACTTTCAAAGCCGGAGCAGGAGGATTTCTGTCTCATGGCATTATTATGGGGATGTCTCAAGGGGGTTTGGACGTCATCGGCTCTGCGGCTGGCGCTCGAGCGCTCGACGATCAGATTGTCGTCGAGAATTCGCTATGGTTCGATATTGGCGCTCAAGGTTCCTCCTACTTTCCAAAATCGAGCGATCCAAGTGAAAGCGATCCAGAAACCGGTGATAATGGGTTTGACGAGAATACCTACTTTCGACAGGAAGCACTCGGAAATCGCTTTGGCGACGATCCCAAAATCCCCAATGTAAATAATCTCGAAGCACCAGGATGGGTTCCCGCATCAGCACCCGCGGTCACGGGCGTCGCTCCTCCACCCACCGGATTTGATCCGACTGCGGTTTACCTTGGTGCATTCGTGCCAGGGGCAGATCCATGGACCGAAGATTGGACTGCCTATCCACCAAACTAAAACCCTATGTCGTGATATCTTAGTCCGGTTCGCCTTGTGTCATTTCTCCCCAGCAGGTTAGCTTTCCACGCACATCGATGGCACAGAAATGTTGGAGTGATACGCTCACATATTTAAATTTCCCCGCAGGAATATTTTGGAGGCTAATATTTTCATTCAGGAAATTCCAACAGACGAGGTCGTTGATTTCACTAATTCCACAGCCCCGGTCGAATCCGGCGCCCAGGAGGAGCTGACAGTTCGAAGAAAATATGGTCTCATCAAGGTCCAAAACACCGTCACCACATTCAGGAGTCAATGGAGAATAAAAGAATGAAGGATTTCATTGAAGTCCGTACTTGGGCGGTTTTATTGTTTAGAGTGTGTTGTGATTTTCAAAGGTAGTTGACGCAGATATTGGAACGATCCTCACCACGATAATCGATAACGGATAATTTCAATCAAGATTTTGCGACCGTTTTAGGTTATAGAATATCACCATATCTAGGGAAGTAGATACAATGATAAAACAGAAACCGAAGACCGTATGCATTGGACTCTTGGGACCAACTTTAGATCTCGGGCGTAAGAACAACCGTTGGGAAAAATGGCGACCCAGCGTTTCGCTTTTTCAACACGAGGATCTGTTAATCGACCGCTTCGAATTTTTGGCCCAATCAAAGTTCAAAAATCTAGCGGCCCAAGTCGAAGCCGATATTAAGATGATTTCGCCGGAAACGGAAGTGGTTACGCACTGGTTGGATTTTGAAGACCCATGGGATTTAGAGGCCGTATATTCCACTTTCTACACATGGGCCAAAGCCTACGATTTTAAAGAAGAGGAAGAGGAGTACTTGGTTCACATCACAACGGGTACCCACGTTACTCAGATTTGTGAATTCCTGATGGTTGAAAGTCGTCACCTTCCGGCGCGGATAATACAGACCTCGCCTGCTGGTAAACGCTCGGCTTCAAAAGGAAAGTATACGATTATTGACCTCGATCTTTCCAGATATGACTTGATCGCAAAACGTTTTGCGACCGAACGGGCTGATGATATTTCTTTCTTGAAAGCAGGCGTGAAGACGGAGAATTCAGATTTCAATCATCTCATGGAAAAGATCGAGAAAGTCGCCAACCTGTCCAAAGCACCGATTTTACTAACGGGTCCAACAGGGGCCGGAAAAACGCAACTCGCTCGACGCATTTTTGATCTGAAAAAACGACGTAATTTGGTGAGTGGTGCATTTGTAGAAGTAAATTGCGCTACCTTAACAGGGGTGCACGCGATGTCGGCACTATTTGGGCATGTGAAGGGCTCGTTTACAGGAGCTCAAAAAGATCGACCCGGATTGCTCATTGCAGCGAATAAAGGCGTGCTCTTTTTGGACGAAATTGGTGAACTTGGGCTGGATGAACAAACGATGTTACTCAAGGCCTTGGAAACGAAGTCCTTT
>JALSKP010000733.1 GCA_026988815.1 Myxococcales bacterium
TCAAAGTGAACGAAATCGTTTTACCGGTTTCGTGAAAAAGTCGATTTCAAATAGTGAGAAAAACGGCGAGTTTATTCCTGGTCATGTTCATATTACAGGGAAAAATACGATGACCTCCACGGTCGATGGTGTCCTAAGCGAGTTTACTTTTGATAGCCTTATCCTTGCTACCGGAACCACGCCTTTTGTACCTCCTCCCTACAAGTTTGAATGGGAAAGAGTGTTGACCTCAGATCAGATATTCGAATTAGAGACCTTGCCTAAGAGCTTGCTCGTTGTCGGAACGGGGGTAATTGCCCTTGAGCTCGGACAAGCGATGTCTCGTCTGGGTGTTCAAACAGATATTATTGGAATTGACGATAATGTGGCGTTTCTACGAGACCCTAAAGTCGCCGAAGTTGCTCGCCAAGTTTTGTCCGAAGAGCTTGATATTCATTTTTCAGCAAAAGCAGAATCCGCTGAAGAAAGTGAGGATGGAATCACTGTGAGCATCACCAAAAGTGACGGTTCAAATCATGAAAAAACTTATGAATATGTTCTCGTTGCGGCCGGACGACGCTCCCAACTTGCCGGACTAGGTTTAGAGAATATGGGTGTTGAACTTGATCGCCGAGGCTACCTAGAAGTAAACCCACTTACGATGCAAGTCGGCGATCTTCCACTTTTTATTGCCGGAGATGCCAACGGTTTACATCCTCTTTTGCACGAAGCGGCCGACGACGGAAAAGCGGCTGGTGCAAATGCGGCTACCTTTCCAGATGTAAAAGAATTTCCAAGAAGTACCCCAATGGGGGTGGTCTTTACCGAGCCACAAATTGGAATCGTCGGACCTGGTTTTAATACCCTCGATCAATGCGGCGCCGTGATTGGCTCGATTGATTATAGCGATCAGGGAAGGGCCAGGGTGATGAATAAAAATAAAGGCTGGGTAAATGTGTATGCTGAGGTTCCGAGTGGTAAACTGCTCGGCGCCGAAATGTGCGGGCCCGCGGTGGAGCATACTGCCCATTTATTGGCGTGGTGTGTTCAGCAAGAACTCACAGTTTCCGAAATTTTGAAAATGCCTTTTTACCATCCCGTCATCGAAGAAGGTATTCGAACAGCGTTGAGACACGCACTCGCCAATGTTGAAAATCGCGAGATGATCAACCCAGATTGTGATCATTTTGGACCTGGAATTTAAGGCATGTCTCGTTTGGATGATATTCTAACGCGTGTTCAATCTGGCGAACTTTCCATCGAAGATGCACGCGAAGCGGTTGCTCGTTTTGCCTTTGAAAGTCACGGAATTGGAACCCACGATCATCTTCGTGAGTTGCGCACCGGCATTCCTGAAGTTGTTTTTTCTTCGGGTAAGGAAAGTGCAGATGTCTGCGATTTATTTGCCACTTATTTAGAACGTTCCGAACAGCTTATTGCAACACGGGTCTGCGAAGCAATGGCCAGTGAGCTTTCATTATTAAGTAAGTCTTTTTACTATAATAAGCAGGCGAGGATCGTTTCTGTTTTTGCACCAGAAACTAAAGAAGGCAATGATTATGACATTGCTGTCGTTAGTGCGGGCGCATCAGATCGCCGGGTGTCCGAAGAGGCAGCGACCATGGCTAGGCTCTTTGGGTTGCACGTTCTTCAAATTGACGACGTTGGTGTAGCCGGCCTTTCTCGTCTGACTACACAGCTCGACAAACTTACGAGAACAAAAATAATAATCGTCGTCGCAGGGATGGATGGGGCGCTACCGAGTGTTCTCGCTGGTTTGGTTCGTCAACCTGTGATCGCTGTGCCGACTAGCGTGGGGTATGGCGCGGCTTTCGAAGGTTTGGCCGCCCTCCTTGCTATGTTGAATAGTTGCGCTCCCGGAATTTCAATCGTTAATATCGATAATGGTTTTGGCGCCGCGGTGATGGCGAAAAAGATTTTTCAAAATCTCTGAAGCAAAATCTCTGAAGAAAATGCTCCCAATTTCTGATGGTTGCTAGAACGGGTTCTGGATTCCTTGACAATTACTATCGACTGTCGTAGTTTAGTTTCAGACCCGAGGTGCGTTATGAAAGGTATGAGAATTCGTCCAGAACAAGAGGGATTAAAAACCTCTCTTTTTGATCTAGAAGCCGAAATAATGGAAATTATTTGGGAAAATGAATGGCCTTTCTTTACCGTTTCCGATGTTCACGAAATTCTAAAGACGCGCAGAGATCTAGCTTATACAACAGTGATGACTACGGTATCTCGCCTTTTTGACAAAGAGATTCTTCTTCGTCAAAAAGAAGGTCGTAAGTATGTTTACCAACCTGCGATGAGTCGACGCTCTTTTATTGAGACTTTGACCAAAGACGTTCTCAATAGTTTGCCTCCCGTAGGGCAAGAGACCGCGATCGCATTTTTGGTCGATCATGTGGCCGATGCCAATGATGAAGAGTTGGACCGTCTGGAAGCCTTGATTCGAAAGCGTCGAGGAAAAAAGTGAACGAACTGATCTTTCCCATCTCTGCAGTTTTGATGGTTTTTTTGGTGATCATTCCTGGTTTAACTTTGATCAGTCGATGGTATCTCGCCAGGAAACGAGCGAAAATAAAATCCTGGGCCAACTTCGGTTCCGAGTCCACCTTTGCGTGGATTGTCGCACCGACCCTTCTACCGATTACCTGGTTTATCTCCTCGGCTTTTCACCAAACTGAATCTACACAAAGTCAGGCGTCTTGTTTAATCGATCACGCCCAAGTGACAACCTGTGACGATGCCCTTTTCCTCGTCGGTTTCTTACTCATCGGCATGGTGCTTTCCGTTGCTTTGAGGACCTGGAGAGAAAAGCCAAATATAAATTTACACTATGTCGGCGAGGATAGTCCTTACTTTGAACGTGTCAGTCGAATTTTAGAAAATGCTAAACCCGACTACAAAATGAAAATAAAGATCGTTCAAGATTCACCCGAACCCATGTTTACGATTGGATGGTTTCGACCTTCGATTGTCCTGGATGCGTGTTTTCTCCAGAGCGCTGATGACGAGATGATCCTCGCAGCCCTGCTTCACGAGAGCGCGCATATTACCGGCTTTGACACCTTTCGAGGATTCATTGGACGCCTATGTTTGAGCATCAATCCCGTCGGATTTCTTCTCCAAAACGATTTTCAACACTGGCAATCCGCCAGAGAAGTTCAATGTGATAGCGTTGCCGTCTCCAAGGGCGGACAAGCGCTCGCGCTCGCTGAAAGTATTGTAAGCGCCGCGCGTCTTTCCCGTCTTGGTGTATTCGCAGCACATGAATGTCGCCTACCAGGAGCCGCCCATCTTTGCGGACCGGACGCTGCAATTTTAAAACTCCGACTTGCCATCTTATTCGATGGCCCGGCCAAGCCCCTTCGCACTTTTGGCCAAATTATCCTTGGCCTCGGACTTGCGACCCTACTCTTACTACCCCATTTGCAAAGTATTGGACTACTCGAACACTTTCATTTCGAAGTGGAAGCATTCTTTCATACTTATCTATAGGCACCTTGAATATGTTTTCTAAAAAATTATTATTATGTTTATTTACTATTGCTAGTAGTAGCTACGGGTGTGCCGCGACGTCTTCGACGGCCAAGGTATCTGTTTACGCGCCCGCAGAAATCGCGAGCACCTTTCTTCCAGATCTCAAAGGTGTAAACCCAACTACAACAGAGGTTCTCACCCTCGAAGAGATTCTTGTCTTCGCAGACGAAAATTCGCCGACGCTCAAAAAAGCACGAGCCCTTATCGGGTTAAGCGACGCCGAAGGTATCGGCGCCGATATTTTCTTCCCCGAGAATCCAGAACTGAACTTTGCCATAGGCGGCAGATTCGAAAACGAAAACGCGGGATTGGATTTCCAGGTCGGTATCGAGCAAGCCATCGAAATCGGCGGTCAAAAAGGATTACGTGTCGAAGCTGCCGAGGCTAAGAAAAATCAGTCCTTATCTAATCTCAATACTTTGCGTTGGGAATTGCACTCGCGTGTTCATCGCGTTTTTGTGGACCTCCTTTTGGTCCGAGAACGAAAAGAACAAGCTCAAAAATTTGTCGGTTTTTCGGAATCCCTGCGCGACACGATTACCAAACAAATCGACGCCGGCGAGTCCTCGCCTTTAGAGCTCTTGGTCGCCGACGCTGACTTGGCACAAACCAAGGAGGCTATTATTGAGGCTCAACGTTTGGAAGGCGCACTGCTTACACAGATGAAAATCCTTATTGGTTGGCCATCAGAGTTGCCGACGATCAAGGGTGAGCTCCCCGAAATTAATCCTTCTCCTGATCTCGCATCCTTGTTCTCTCTGATGCGCAAACATCATCCCGCGCTCAGAACACGCGAGCTCGCGGTGGTGACCAAACTCAAAGAACTTGACGTTGAGAATCGCAAAGGTTGGATAGATCCGCGTATTGGTGTGGCCTATAACCGCGAATCCGCCCCAGGATCCACGGGCGGGGATTCTTCAAATGTTGTGCTTTTTACATTGGCTTTTCCGCTCGCGATTTGGCGTACCAATCAAGAAGGAAAAGCTCGAGCGCTGACAGAAGTAGAGATCGCCGGTCAAGAAAGAGAAATAACGATTCAACGTCTTAGGGGGGATCTTCGTCTAGCCAAGCTAAACGTAGACGCCGCGTTAAAAGGTATACAACTTTACCAATCTGGGATTGTGCCGCAGCTCGAAAAGAACTTAACGTTTTTAAAAAAAGCATACGAATTAGGAGAAGTGAGTGTGCATCAAGTCTCCCAAACCCAACAACGTCTTCTAGATGCCACCGCACGTTTTACAAACGCGAAAATACGTTATTACGAAAGTGCGATCCAACTAAGCGCGCTCGTAGGGACCGAAGTATTCCACCCAAATAATAAAAAACAGCAGAGAGATAATAATGAATAAATTATTGTTAATGATCTTCCTCATCACTTTCCAAATCGGATGCGATAAAGATGACAAGCATGGACCCGACGACGAGCATGGACACAACGAAAAAAAGGAAGAGCACGATAAAGAAAAAGATGATCATAAAGATCATGATAAAGATAAACATGATGAGCATGGAGATGAGGGGCACGACGATCATGGAGATGAGGGGCACGACGATCATGGAGAGGGAAAAGAGGATCACGGTGACGAAGAAAAAGGCGAACACGAGGAAGAGGAGGGGACTGTCCATCTGAGTTCCCAAGCCTTTTTACGAAGCGGAATAAAGGTCGCAAAAGTTACTAAAGGATCGTTGAAAGGAACCTTGAAAATTCCGGCCGAAGTCCAATCCGATCCTGATTATGTGGCCCACATTAGCCCCCTCGTAGAAGGCAAAATTGTGTCTGTCGATGTTCGACTCGGGAATCGAGTCAAGGTTGGACAAAAGCTGGCCACATTACGCAGCGTGACTTTGGGGAAAATTCGAGCAGAGCTTAGTAAAGCAACAGCTCTTCGCGACGTCGCAAAACAAACCTTAAATCGTCAAGAACGTTTGAGGTCGGAGGGCATAAATTCCAAGCGCTCACTCATCGAGGCCCAATATGCTTTCCAACAAGCCAAGGCCGAAAGGCGCGCGGCCTTGTCCCAACTTCGTGTGTTCGGAGCCAGAGGAGGAAGCGGCGCCGACATGGATTTAACAAGCCCGATTGAAGGATCCATTATCAAACGCCACGCCACCCGCGGAGAAAATGCGTCTCCGGAGCGATCCCTTTTTGTCGTCGCCGATCTTTCCAAGGTTTGGATTATCGGCCGCGTTTACGAACAACAGATTGCCCAAATCAGAAAAGGAATGAAGGCCTCCGTTACCTTGAACGCCTACCCTGCTCAGACCTGGGAAGGGAAAATCGACTACGTCGGTGCAGCAATTGAAGAAGACACGCGAACCCTTCCCATTCGTGTCGAGTTGGCCAATCCTGATGGACTGCTACGTCCAGGTTTGTTTGGCTCGTTAAGGTTGTCCTCCAATGACAAAAAAGAGGGGATTCTCGTTCCTCTGTCGAGTATTCAAACGATGGAAAATAAAAGCGTCGTCTTTGTTCAAGGAGACAAAGAAGGGGAGTTTGTTTCCCAACCCGTTACTGTCGGTCGCCAAGGAAAGACACATGTTGAAATTCTCAGCGGGCTAAAACCCGACTCAAAGATCGTTATCAAAGGCGCGTTTATTTTAAAATCGGAACTGATGCGAAGTGAACTCGGTCACGGACACGCACACTAGGAGCGATGATGGAAAATTTTATTAACTTCTGCGTGAAAAACAGATTTCTTGTTATCTTCGGCGTTTTGATCGTCGGTGCGCTTGGCGTCCGCGCATCCCAACAGCTTCCCATCGACGCCGTTCCTGATGTGACAAATGTACAGGTTCAAGTATTAACCAACGCGCCAGCTTTGGGACCCGTCGAAGTCGAACAATACGTTAGCGTTCCCGTCGAAACCGTCATGAGCGGTCTACCCCACGTCGAAGAAGTTCGCAGTTTATCGCGCTTCGGTTTATCGGCCGTAACGATCGTGTTCGAAGAAGGAACCGATATTTTCTTCGCTCGCCAGATGGTATCTGAGCGGCTTACTGAGGCTCGAGAGTCGATTCCTGACGGCTACGGATCTCCTGAAATGGGGCCCATTACATCTGGACTCGGAGAGATTTATCATTTTGAAGTTCGCGCCGAAAAGATGTGTAAAGATGGTGAGGTGCCCATAAAAGGAAGCGCGAAAAAATGCTATACCTTGATGGAATTGCGGACCATTTTAGACTGGTATGTTTCCTTCCAACTGCGTCCTATTCCAGGCGTGGTCGAGGTCAACGCCTTCGGTGGTGAACTCAAAACCTACGAAGTACAGGTCGATCCCGAAAAACTAAACAGTCTCGGCCTCAGTCTTTCAGACGTCTTTTCTGCACTCGAAAACAACAACGCAAATGAAGGCGGAGGGTACATTGTCAGAGGCGGCGAACAACGTGTGATTCGCGGTGAAGGTTTAATTCGGACCTTAGAGGATGTGCGAAATGTTGTTGTGGCAACCCGCGACGAGGGTGCAGCGATCTTCATTAAAGACGTCGCCGATGTTGCCTTTGCGCCCTTAATCCGACAAGGCGCTGTCACCCGAGATGGGCGAGGCGAGGTGGTCACGGGTACGGTTATGATGTTGATGGGAGCCAATTCCGGCGATGTATCAAAAGCGGTTCGAAAGCGAATCGGAGAGATTTCACCGGGCTTGCCAGAAGGCGTGAGCATCGATACCTATTACGATCGCGCCGAGCTTGTGGAACGTACCATTCGGACCGTTGCCACCAATCTTATCGAAGGCGGCGTGCTCGTAATTATCATTTTGTTATTGATGTTGGGAAACATTCGCGGCGGCCTTTTGGTCGCAGCGGTGATTCCCATTTCACTTTTGGCGACTTTCATTTCTATGCAATACTTTAAGGTTTCAGGAAACCTTATGAGTCTGGGGGCGCTGGACTTTGGTCTCATTATCGACGGGGCCATTGTGGTGATAGAAAACATCACCCGCCGCTTATCGGAGACCAAGGCAAAGGGCGAAAAAGAAGTCAGCGAAATAGTAAAAAGTTCTACTAATCAAGTCATACGTCCCGTTCTTTTCGGAACGGCGATTATCATGATTGTCTATATTCCGATTCTTTCTTTACGTGGAATTGAAGGGAAGATGTTTATCCCGATGGCGATTGCCGTTCTATCCGCTTTAGCGGCGGCGTTGATTCTTGCCATTACGATGGTGCCGGCCGTTTCAACCTGGATCTTCAGAAAAGGCTTAGATGAAAAAGAACCCTGGTTGGCAAAAATAACGCGCCAGGCCTACGAACCTTTGTTGAAGGTGGCCCTTGGTTCTCGCAAAATTGTCATCGGCGTTGCCCTGAGTTTGTTGGTCGGCGGCGCAGTGTTGGCAACCACGATGGGCGCAGAATTTATCCCTCGTTTAGATGAGGGGGCGATCGCGATGCAAGCCGTACGTCCACCTTCGGTTTCTTTGGAAGAGTCGATCGAGGCAACGGGAAGAATCGAGCGTGTTTTAAAGGATGCTTTTCCTGATGAAATCGAAACGATTATTTCAAGAACCGGCCGAGCTGAAATCGCCACAGATCCGATGGGTGTAGAAATTTCTGATATCTATATTATGCTCAATCCCATTGAGGAATGGAAAAAGGTAAACTCGAAAACTAAATTGGTTGCAGCGATTGAGTCCCAATTGAATAAGGAAATCGTTGGCCAGAACTATTCCTTTTCCCAACCTATTGAATTGCGAACCAACGAGCTTATTTCTGGCGTAAGGTCCGATGTTGCCATCAATATTTACGGTCAAGATTTTGCTGAACTAGAATCGGCTGGTGAACGTATCATGAAAGTACTAAGAGAGATCAAAGGAACAGCCGACGTCAACGCAGATCAGGTGGCGGGTTTGCCCTCCCTTCGCATTATCGTCGACCGTGGCGCTGCCGCGCGATACGGACTAAATGCGTCAGAAATTTTGGACGCAGTTTCGGCTATCGGAGGACGCCCCGTTGGTACGGTTTTCGAAGGGCAACGACGCTTCACACTCCAAGTTCGCCTGAAAGCATCGGCAAGGGAGGACGCGGAAAGCTTGAGGAGTTTACTGATTTCCGCGCCTGGCGGAAAACGCGTTCCGCTCG
>JALSKP010000734.1 GCA_026988815.1 Myxococcales bacterium
CATCACCGCACGCTGTAAGACCAAAAACAAGAATCCAAAAACATGTTGTAAAAGCGCCCACTAAAACCTCTTTCGTTCATTTGTTTAACGCTAACTGAAATTCAAAAAACACCATCTTAATTTTCCTACCTCACAGAAACATCACCAATCTGTTTCCTTTACAAAAACGTGTGCGGAATAGGCGAAGATAAAGGGTCCCGCTATGCCCGCTCAGGAAGTGAGTAAGTTTTCTTCGTTGAGTAGTTTTATCGCTTTTTCAGTTTCAGTTATTCCCTCGCTCAGGGAACCGGGAAGCATAATTATTCTGGTCTTTATCTTTCCGCTTTCGCTCACAAATTTCACGACAAAACGCGCCCGCGTAAGGCCTCTTATTCCTTTATTTAACTTCATACTTTTAATCTTACTTCTCTCAATAATCGGTGTCGCCGAGTTATTGCGACTCAAGAGAATCGCATTCAACAAAAATAGTGCCATTGCCGCCTCCAAAATCGCCCACATAGTCTCACCATTTTGATAACTCAAAAATGCGAAAAAAAGGAGCAAGGCGGACAGTGCGCCGTAGATGAGAAAAATTCGAGTCATGCCATTTCCAACGGTCATCTGGGCAAGATGGCCGACCACACCATCGCGTGATAATACGAGTTGGTCGGACAAAATATGACAATACCCTGTTTTGGTTCTAAATTTTTTTTCGTCTTCCATTCTCACCTTTTATTCTAAGAGAATAGAGAAAATAGGCGAGAAACATAAATGAGCAAAGTGAAAAAGTGCTCTCGAATCCCAAAAGAAGGATGAGCAATACTCCGCCGACTTGGACAAGGATTGGATGTTATGTTTTGATAGGTCACCGGAGTTTTCGTGAACATCACATCGCATTCAATCTATACCTTCTTTCTGGCATTACTCGCCTTTGCGTTGTGCTTTGTTCCCCTCTTTAATCTTTTAGGATACGAATCTGCCGCTGTTTTTGGTGTGGTCGCCGGAATCTGGTCCACCTTCTTGGGAACAAAGGGACCCAAACTCTACGATCTTTTTCCGACCATCCTCAAGAACCTTTCGGGCCTGGTTCTTCCATTTTTCATTTTACTTTTCAACGCCCTCTTCGTTCAAAACTGTGACCTTTTCGCGGGGCTGCTCTTCTGGATTTTCATTCCCTGCTTTTCGGTAGCCTTTGGCAGCACGATTTCCTTCCTCATCAATGTCTGCTTTAGTAAAAAAAGCACAAAAATCGCCACCCGTGTTTTAGTAGTCCTCTTTACCTTTTTAAATTTCGCATTGGTGTTGGCTGTACAGCCTCCCATCATAGGTCACCAACTTTTCCTTGGATATTTCTCGGGGTCGATCTACGACGAGGCCCTCAGCATTCCCACAAGCCTTGTCTATTTTAGAATACTAAGCGTTGTTTTTTTCGCAGCCCTTTTGTCGATCATCTCCTTCTACCGTCGACGTACGAGAGGGCGATTGATCCTGCTCATCGGCCTCACCTTCTTTGCTCTTTTAGGATATTTTTATCGCGAAAACTTTGGCATCGACATCAGCCGAGAAACCATTCAAAAACGCCTCGGAGGGTATGCCGAATCTGAACATTTCCAAATATACTATCCGGCCAGAGAACCCTTTTTAACGGACATTAAACGCATCGTCGAAGACCATGAATTTCATTACGCCGAGCATAAAACTTTTTTTAAAACCGACCCCGTTAAACTTCATGGAAAAAAGATAAAGAGTTTTATCTACGCGAGCCGAAATCAGAAAGGTCGTCTTATCGGAGGGCGTCGAACGCAGGTCGCAAAGCTATGGCTCCACGAGATACACATCATGTGGCGCTATTATGGCGATCATATGTTGGCCCATGAGTTGGCCCACGTTTTCACGGAACCTTTTGGAAATGGGCCACTTCGACTGAGCGCAAAATACGGACTTCTTGGCATTAATATGGGGATTGTAGAAGGTGCGGCAACGGCAGCCGATTGGAACTCACCAGAACTCGATCCGCACCTTGCAAGCGCCGCGTTGAGACGAATGAAAAAAGCGCCATCGCTCGATTCGTTACTCAGCGCGTCGGGATTTTGGACACAATATTCCGGGCGAGTGTACACCCTTATGGGATCTTTTTTCCGATTCTTAATCGATACCTATGGGATCGAAAAATTTAAAACAGCCTATCCCGAAGGGCAGATTTCAGCGGCGTATGGAAAACCATTATCTGAGCTAGTCGGCGAGTGGAATATTTTTCTGGACGGTCTAGAACTAAGCCAAAACGATCTTGAAAATGCTAAATTCCGTTACGATCGCAATAGTATTTTCCAAAAAGTATGCGCCCGAAAAGTTGCTGATCTACGCGTCCAAGCGAGCGAGCTTTCTAACCGTGGACGAACCGATGAGGCGATTGAGATCTACAAAAAAATCGATGCGTTTGATCCTAAAAATCTATCCTATAAAATTGGTTTTGCCCGTTTTCTATCTCGCGTCAAGCGCGACAATGAAGCGTTAGCTTTGATCGAAAAAATTGGCCTAGAAAAATTATCCCGCTCCCAGAAAGCACAAATCGATGAGCTCATTGGCGACTTAAACTGGCGAGCCGATGAAATTGAAAACGCGAAAAGAGCCTACCGACAATGTTTGGGAAGAGGATTATCCTTGGGACGGGCAAGAAATATTGAGGTGAAATCGAAAACCTTGGAGAAACGAAAAAATCTTCGCGATATCGGATTTCATTATTTGGTATCTAATAAGTACAACGATATTTCTCTCTATTTCCCGGTCCAATGGGTACGAGAAAATCCCGACGATCCCCTAGCACGTTACCTCCTCGCGAGGCGTCTATGGAGCGGACGTTATTGGTCCAAAGCGATTGAAGAAGCCAAAGAAGCGCAAGGAAAATTAAACTCCCTGCGTTTGGAAGACGAAAATCGCCGTGTACTTTTGGAAAGCTATTTCTTTTTAGGCGAGATTGAGAAGGCCTCAGCCATCGCCGATATTTTGTCTCGCAGCGTCATTAATCACTACAAGATCATGGGCTTGGAATGGAAAGATCGAATTAGATTCAAAGAAGGGAATACTTTGAAAGGAGAAATACGTTAGAGATTTAACAAAAACTAGCGCTCCTCATCTTTTCCATATAATGCTATGGGTAGTGCCATCTTCGATATGCATAGGAATGAAATGCGTCTTCTAACTCTTTTTCTTTTTCTTCTTTTGGGTTTTTCTTCATGCGCGCCGACCCATCTCACAAGTGAGACCGCCCACTATGAAAACCAGAACGGTTTTTCCATCGATGAAGAAGCAGAAATTCTCGATACGGTGCAAAATCGCGAGGTCATTGATATCCTCTTACAATACCGCGATGCGTTGGTTCGCAAAGATTTTGGTGGATTGAAACGCCTGATTTCCACGCGTTATTTCGACAACGGTGGAACAACAAATACCACCAAAGATGACTATGATAATAAGGCCCTCCCCGATCTATTTGAACAGCTGGCAAAACATACCGAAGGGATCAAATACAAAGTGACCTTGAAGTCGGTAGAAGTGAACGATAAAATAGCTTTTGTCGATTACGAATTCGAATTCGCCTATGCCTACAAGGTCGGTGGGGAAATCACTTGGGATGCCGGAATTGACGTAAATCGCCTTGAATTGACGAGTGAAAATGGAGAATGGAAAATTACATCGGGCTTATAAAAAAACAACGCGCGATGTTATATTATGGGGCGGGATTAATCTTTTCCTGCTTCTTACTTTCTCCACATCTGCGCTTGCGCAGAATACGCCTTGGACGGATGTCTACTTCGAAACCTTCAACAAGCAGGGCATTGACGCGCTACGCGGTCTGGTACAACAACGTGAAGACGCCTATTCCTTAGTCTATCGCACCAAACTTGCCCTTATTGATGCCGATCTTCGGCTTGCGGAAACGCTTGGGAAGCGTGCGTTCACGGAGGCTAAAAAGAACGAAATCCGAGCGCTGGCGGCGATCTATTATTCGCGCGCTCTGCACGAAAATCAAAAACCAGAAAAGGCCGAAGAGGTTCTTCGCGCTGTTTTGAGTCAAGCCCCAAAACAGCACGAAGTGCGTTTGGAACTCGGCCAACTTTTAATCGACAAAGGATCAAAATCGGAGGGCGAAGTTGTGCTCAACGTGCTTGCGGGCTTCTTCAATAAAAAGCTCATTAAGAACGCGCGCGATCTCACCGCGGTTTCAAAGGCGATGCTGCTCACAAAATCCTACAAAGACGCGAATTATGCGATGGAAAGAGCCATCGACAAAGATCCAAAATACGTCGATGGATTGGTCCACTGGGGGTATTTATTTCTAGAAAAATACAATCGCGGCGATGCATTAAACGCATTCAACGAAGCCTTGAGCGCAAACCCTTCCTCGGTCGCTGCAATGATAGGCGTGGCAAGAACGGAATTGGAACTGGGAAATGACTATCCGAAGGTAAGAGAAATTTTGGCAAAAGCCCAAAAACTATCGCCTCAAGATGTCGACCTCCACCTCGTCTTTGCTGATATTGCAATCAAAGATACCGACTGCACAGAAGCCCGCCGGCAAACGAAGATTATTCTCAAAACCCGGCCTTTAAATTTAGAGGCGCTCACGATTAATGCGAGTTGCTCCTATCTTGATGACGATATTGAGGGATTCGAAAAGCAAATCGAATCGATTCTAAAAATCAATTCTCGCTATGCCCAGCTCTTCACGGTTGCTGCAACCTACGGCGTCCGTGTTCATCGTTATAAGGAAGGCGTGGCGTTGCATCTTAGGGCGTTGAAAATTGATCCCGAAAACGCCGCCGCACTTTTGGGCATCGGTATAGGGCTCTCCAGAACGGGCGACGAAAAAGGGGCACACGACATGCTTAAACGCGCCTTCGAGGTCGATCCCTACAACGTTCGCGTCTTTAATATGCTCGAACTCTACGAGAAAGAATTGGATAATTATCAGATCAAAACCTTTCCTCGTTTTGAATTGCGATCCAAAAAATCGGAAAGTGCTGCCATTGATGCCGTCATTGCGCCCCTGGTTAAGGCGTCCATGAAAACCTATGACGCATCGTATGCTTTTAAGCCGGAAAAGTTTCTCTCCGTCGAAATTTTTCCGGAACCTACCGTCTTCGGTGTACGTAGTGTGGGCCTTCCTAACATCTCGCCCCAAGGTGTTTGTTTTGGGAATACGGTGGTCGCACGTAGCCCTTCGGACGGAAACTTTAATTGGGCGCAGGTGATTTGGCACGAGATGGCGCACGTTTATCATATACAACTTTCGAAAAATCGTGTGCCGAGATGGTTCACCGAAGGGTTGGCAGAATATGAAACCAATATCAAAGACCGGGGTTGGGCGCGTTATCACGATCGCGAATTGTCCAAGGCTTTAAAATCGGGTGAGTTAAGAGGCGTCCTTAATCTGAGTAAAGGTTTTACGCATGCACGCTCTTTTGGAGAAGTGCTACGTTCCTATCACCAGGCCAGCCTGGTCATTCATTTTATCGCTGAAACCTATGGGTACAAAAAGCTCCCTGAGATGCTTCGCGCGTGGGGCGAAAAAAAGCGTACGGTGGAGGTTTTAAAAACAGTTTTGAATCTCGATGCAGCGGCTTTTGATATTGAATTTAAAGCTTGGTTAGGCCAGCGATATTTTAAATTTGGAAGTCAATTTTCGGTCGATCTGGATTCTCTCCCGACTGCTGTGGAGTTGACCGAGTTGCTGAGCCATTCTCCCAATGACGCAATTCTATGGGCAAAATTGAGTATTGCGAAATTACGAGCTGGAGATGGTAAAGGGGC
Source organism: Myxococcales bacterium (assembly GCA_026988815.1). Classification (GTDB taxonomy): domain Bacteria; phylum Myxococcota_A; class Bradymonadia; order Bradymonadales; family Bradymonadaceae; genus CALJNB01. The sequence goes on from JALSKP010000734.1 coordinate 5,791, forward strand.
AGATTCGGCTATTGAGAAAGCGATTGAATTGGGTCCCAAAATTGCTGAAGTCAACCTTATTGGGACCTATTACTTTTACCGAGAAGATCGTGTTCGTGACGCGTACGAGCATGGCATTCGTGTCCTCGATGCAACCGAAGATAGTTACGATTTACGATTCCTCTTGGGTAGCTCGGCTCTCAAACTTGAAAAGCCTGAGGAAGCCGAAATTCATTTTTGGACAGCGACCCAATTGTGGCCTGACGGCGTGGATGCCTGGAAAGCCTTAGGGCGGATCTATAAACGTTCCAAACGTTGGACGCTTTACGAAGAAGCTTTGGAAAGATTATTCACCTTGCAACATCATAACCCAAATGTAGCTCGCCAATATGCCGAGTATTGGAAGAAAAAAAAGGCGTGGAAAAAAGTTGAATTGGGAGCCAAAAGATGGTTTGAAACCAATCCTTTTGATGTTCGCAGTTACCGACACTTGATGGAATCACGTCTTTATAGAAAGAATCTCAAAGGCGCCGAGGAGGCGTGGGAAATTTGGGGCAAGGTTCGAAAAAGCGATCAAAAGAAAGCACTCCTTTTTGCTGTTGAGGTTCTAGCTAAGACGGGTTACAAAGATGAGGCAGAGAAAAAAGCCAAAAAGGCGCGCGAGTTAAGAATTCCAGATAGTAAAATTGAAAAGGCGCTATCCCCGTGAAGAAAACAAAAACACCAGATGAAGATCTCGAAATCGTACGTCGTGCGGTGGCTGGGGACTACGATGCGTTTCAACAAATCGTGGTAAAATATCAGGATCGAGCATATCGGCTGGCCTGGAGTTTGGTGAAAAACGATGATGATGCCAATGATGTCGTGCAGGATGCTTTTCTCAATGTGTTCAGAAAGCTCGACTCTTTTGACGGAAGGGCTAAATTTTCAAGTTGGCTTTACCGCGTGGTCGTCAATGCTGGACTCATGCGTCTCCGAAAAAAACGAAGACGTAGTGAAATTGCTTTAGACGATTTTGGTCCCCAGTTTTTAGATGATGGCCACCACGTTGCCATTGTTCCTTCTTGGGATACACGTGGCGATAAGGTCATCGAAAATAAAGAATTACGAGAAAAAATACTGGAAGCGGTCGATCAATTGGATGAGAAATACCAGACCATTTTTATTCTTCGAGAAGTTGAAGAATTAGATTTGAAGGAAATCGCAGCCATACTCGATCTTAGTGTACCTGCGGTAAAATCGCGCCTCCACCGCGCGCGTCTCTTTTTACGCGCAACCTTGGAGCCATATTTGGCTATCAAGTAAGTAGGTTATGTCGACCTAATCTTGGTCAATGAAGAGATGTTTTCTATAATATTTTAGTTCTGATATCGAATCTTTGATGTCGTCCAGTGCGCGGTGAGCTGCGCCTTTTCCTGGAGCTCTTTTCTTAGGATACCAACGTTTGGCAAGTTCCTTGATGGAGGATACGTCAACGCATCGGTAGTGGAGGTATTGTTCAAGTTCGGGCATTTGGGCGGCGAGAAAGCGTCGATCTTGCCAGATGGAATTTCCACAAAGCGGTGCGCCATGGAGTTTGATATGGCGTTTGATAAAAGCCAAGGTTTTAACTTCGGCTTGTCGTATTGTTGTCGTTGAGGTTTTCATTTTATGTGTCAACCCGGATGCGCCGTGATGTTGAACGCACCATTCATCCATAAGTTTTAATTCGGGATCTGAAACGTGAATCACCATAGAAGGTCCGGTTTCGACGACCTCTAATTCGTCATCGGTGATGATGGTTGCGATTTCACAGATCAGATGTTTTGAGGGATCCAATCCGGTCATTTCTAAGTCAATCCAAACAAGCATTGTTGTTCCTTCTGAAGGTTGAGAGGTTGGGTATGCAAAACGCGTTAGGGTCCAAATCTAATTTAGCATGCATTTTCCGTCCTTTATTATTCGTTTTTCTATTTTGTTTTCTTGAGTTCCATCAAGATCATTTTGACAACAGCTTTGAGTGTATCAAACACCCCGGGTCCGTCGGGCGCGACGGCACACGCTTCAAAATCTTGATATCTGCTATCGGCATTAAGATCGGCTCTAAGTTCTTCCATCGGCATGGCGGTGGGAAGATCGCGTTTATTGTACTGGATAACGAAAGGAATTTTTTCAATATCGTAGCCGTAGGTTTCAAGATTTTCCTTGAGGTCATCCATTGAAATGATATTGGCTTCTTTTCTAGCGCGTTGCGAATCGGCGACGAAGATAACGCCATCGGCGCCTTTCATGATCAGTTTCCGGCTTGCGCTGTAGAAGAGCTGTCCGGGAACGGAGTAGAGATGAAGGCGAGTTTTAAATCCACGAATGGCGGGCAATGCGAGTGGCAAGAAATCGAAGAACAAGGTTCTTTCTTGCTTTGTTTCAAGACTAATCAGCTTTCCACGTGCATCAGCTTTAGTACCAGAATAAATGAATTTAATATTCGTCGTTTTTCCGCACAGGCCAGGTCCGTAATAGACGATCTTGAGGATGATCTCTCTTTGCGCGTAATTAATAAAGGACATGCATTTTCCGATTAAAATGTCAGAACCGAAGTTCAATAAACGTTATATAACATGGATAAGCGAGCTGTCACGGAAATTCTCTAATTTGACGTGATCCAGAACAACTTAAAGGTTTATCTTCTAGAAATAGTAAACTCTTCGCTGCCTTTGGACAACCGTAAAGTGTGAACGCACCATTAATCACCACCTTTATAGTGTGATCAAAAACGGTGGGATTCTAGTATGACCATTCATTGTGTCCTTGTGGTATTCGAGGGGATTTTTGTTCGGAAGAGAAACTCCCTCTCCC
>JALSKP010000735.1 GCA_026988815.1 Myxococcales bacterium
AAAGCGACCGTACTTCGATCGTTGGATCCCGTGAAAGAAACGCTTCCTTTTGAGTCGGAAAAATCCAGTGCCTCGCCTTCAGCCCGAGAATCAGCACGACTCAAACGTTCGGCGATTCTGTTTCGAATAGTCGGAATATCAGTAGCCATAATCAGGACTCAAAATCCAAGACAAGATCGGAATCATTTCCCTTATTGTTCGTTAAGTTTTCGATTTCCATTTCGAGGGGATCGATAAGTCCGCCTTCCTTCATTGCATTCAGGAGCGCACTTGATCGCCTAAGCTCCTCACCGGAGGGCCGTTTTGATTCGTAACGTAGATGCTTTTTCTTATCCTCGATCATTTCGAGTTCAATATCGATTTCCGAAATTCTCAAGTGCATTTCATCGACTCGGCCTTGGGCTTCTTCGGCAAGTTCAAGCATCCCCTTATTCGTCGCCAGTTCGACCCTCTTTTTCCAGGTCGGAAAATCTCTAACGAGTGTTGTTCTTTCCTCGACATATTCTTTTTCGTCTCTGAGCAATTGCGTCATTTCGGCGTGTAATACAGGATCCATGATTTCTCCGCTTGGATAAAAACCTAAGGTACACATCAAATCGGCCAGTGTCACTCATACTTACTGGGCTCCCGCGATGAAAATAACAATCTGTGTACCAAAATTCTCCAGGCGAGGAAGAGGCCAAAAATCATGATGAGAATATCTGGTCTTTATCGAGCGCATTCTTCCATCTCTTTTTTAGCGTTCTTTTTTTAATAAAAACACGCGATTTCAAAACGCTTTGCGTTTGTCGAATTGCAACGGAAAACATGATTTCGTCTGGATCTTTCATACCCCAAATCGTGTGGCTTTCATGGATACGCGCTCCTCGAATTTGGCCAACCAGATACAACATTTTGGATAATCGTCGAGAAACCCGGGCAAACGAAAGTTCAAATACGCTAAGGCTACCGCGGTCGTGATGCTTTCCAGATCGACGCCTGTGAGCGCGTCGATGTTTTCTTCAATATTTTTCAAAGCCCGTTGGATCGCGTTTTCCCAACGCTTTTTCCATTTTTGAGATTGTTCGGCGTCTGGTCGGAGCTTTTCGACGACAAGATTGAACGCGGCATCGGTCATTCCATCCGCCAAAGTCTCGCCTCTAAAACGCATCCAATCGTCGGGTTGGGGAAGGAGAGTTTGCGTGCAGAGGCTATCTAGATAGCGACAAATAAGCGCGCTATCAAAAAGCGAGCTTCCGTCTTCTAGGATCAACGCCGGAACTTTTCCCAAGGGATTTGCGTTGTGCAAAGATGTTGAATCGTTAAAAGGTGGCTCCAGAATAATTTCAATGTGCTCCTCAAGATTCAACTCAATGAGCGCGACGCGAACCTTGCGAGAATAGGGTGATGTTGTAGAGACATAGAGTTTCATATGTAGCCTTGTTGTGTATACAACCATTTTAAAGTTAAAAATTAATCTAAGGTCGTTTTCGTTTTCTTAAGCTCATCAACCAATGCGATAAGTTCTTTTTTTCCTATCAAGCTGATCATTTTCTTATACAAATCCTGCCCTTCTTCTTCGAGTTCTCGAGCCATTTTCATTGATTTAGGGGTAGGGAAGACGTGTTGTTTTCGGCCCACCTTTTCGCGCATCAGAAGCTTACGTTCCTCAAGTATAACAACGAATCTTGTTATCGTGGATTTTTCAAGACCGAGATGCAAAGCGAGCTCTTGTTGACTCAGCCCTGGTTCGGCTAAAACGAGTCGTAAAAGATAGGCGTGGGAGGGAGAAAGGTCGAAGGAGGCAAAGGCTTCATCCCAAATCTTGTTAATGCGTCGGGTTAAGGCATTGATATTGAAATAGAGGCATCGTTCAAACATAAATACCGTATAGGGTAAAACGGTTGAGCGCACAACTAAATGAAAATAAAAATAGAAAAATAAGCAACGAGATCTGGGGTCTCCCGAAAAGGGTTGTGTTAGCGCGTTCGGCGGCGTTGGGGGGTCGTCGAACACGGGGGGCAGCGATTTCAGGAAAGTACGTACTATTAAATAGTACGTATTTTTTTATTTAATAAGCGACAAAAATTTTAACAATTCATAGGTCATATAGCCTGTTGCACCCCAGATACGGTGTTCCTCGATTTGAAATTCGTGCATTGGAAAGGATTTCCCCTCCCAATCGTAATGTTTCATGCCGTAGATGCTGGGATCGCAAAGGGCTTCCAGCGAGGCTTCAAAGATAACATCAATTTCGCCCGGGTTTGCATCGAAATCGTAGGGTCCCACGGCCTCTCCAATATAGGCGCTTAGATTATATTGGGAAATAGTGGGCATGATCGAGAAGCGCCCGAAAACAGAAACGTCCTCGGATTTCAATCCGATTTCTTCGTCGGCTTCGCGAAGAGCGGTATGTAGAAGATCGCGATCCTCCTCATCTTTACGGCCGCCAGGAAAAGAGACCTCACCTGAATGTTGCCTTAGTGCTTGGGCCCGTTTTGTGAATACAATTTTGTACTCATCTTCGTAGCGCAGGAGCAAAATGAGGACCGATGCGACCCGAAACTCGGAGATATTAAGACCAGGCCAGTCCCGGATCGACACGGGCGGCTCTTCGCCGAGAAGCATTAGTTTTTCTCGAATTTTGCTCGCCGAGAACATTCTTAGTTGATCCTAATTTTGAAGATATTGCGACCGTTTTTATGCTCCACAAAAATGGGAACACAGATCGCAAGGGATAGTTTTCGCAATTGACCTTTTGGAAGCCGCACGCGGGCGAAGTCGTTGGCCTCGACCTTGATGACACGGCATTCGCCAAGTTTGGGATGGAGCAACAAATCACCAGCGCTCAACTCTTCATCGATGTCACTTTCTTCGTCAAAGTTGGCCAAAGATGCATTAGAATTGGAAATTCTTTCATGTCGAGGAACCAGTCTCTTTTTCGGTTTTGAGACCTTCGTTGCGGCGGCGTCCTCCCATGATAACTCAGCCTGTTCGAGTTGCGATTCTTTTGGAAGCGGTTCGATTTCGATCGCTTTAGCGTGTTGAAGGCTTGGTTTTTCTTTGCTCTGCGGGCGTTCGGGCTTCGCCAAAGTCGTGGGCGATTTCTTACGAAAGCCTTGGATGGTGAAGCGGCCAGCATCCAAATTGGGCTCCCTTTCAATCACCAAATCGTCCATTGCTGAAAGGAGGATATCAATGTTCTCGATCGTTGCAGTTTTAATGATGCCGCCAATAAGTTGCGGACCTAGGGGACCGAGCGCGCTCACCGTGCAGGTGGCGTCCAATACAATTCCGCTATTGTACATCGAGATCGTCCCCATAAAGGAGAGGACGCGAAAACATCCTTCACCTTTGAAAATTTGGACACTGTTTTTTCCATCTTGTGCCATCAATTCGATCGACGAAAGAGATCCAAAAATTTGAATGGATCCAGCGCCGATTGCATGAGCACGACAAACATCCGTTAAGGCGCTCATCAACTCCTTGCCCGAATCCAGTTTACCCACGAGTTTTTTTGTTGTCTGACTTGTTTCTAAAAGCATCTATGACCTAATCCAGAGTTGGACGCTTATTAAACACGAAATTTGGAACGGTAAAGTGCGTTGGTAAAAAACCTCTATTTAAATTGCATTCCAATGCCAATAAAAGGCGCGCCAGCGTTCGAAACAGCGTAGGGGGCGGTTGCGACTTCTACGAGCAACCCGACGTGATCAGTCATCCACCACCCCACATCCAAACCGAGACCGAAATATCGAGTGGCTCCAGTTCCAGTAATGTTAACGATGGTGGGTTTTTCGAGTGCGTGGTTATAGTTCAGCGAAAGAATGGGAACGATGCCATTTTCGAACCCATACCCGATGGCCAGGTTGGCGAGAATATCGACGCCGTAGGCCGAATGATAGCGGCCGCCGGCTGAGAGGGCGGAAAAAAAGGCGCCATAGTTGATTCCAATCTGTAATATTCCTTCCCCAAGGTAGGCTAATTCGGTCGATGTTCTGAATTCTAAAACAGGGTTTGCCGACAGATCATCGCTGTTGACGCCCGCACTAAATCCGAATTTTGCCACAGAGGCCATTGCGAGATGGTCACTCTTATAGAGTTGGTTAGATGCGCTGATCACAAAAGGGGTCAGATAGAAAGTACTTTCCTCGCCGTAGCTTGCCGTGCCGAGTCCTCCGGTAATGCCCAGGGTTGTATTTTCATCAATTCCAACTTCTCCATAAAGGCCTAAAGAATAGAATGCGAAGTCCTCGACGGGAATGAGTTCGGCGTCCAAGGCGAAGGCTTGGCTGCCCGCTGCGCCGCCCAATTGTACCTTGGCGTAGTACTCGCCGGGGGCCTGCGTCCACTGGGCATAAGCGCTTTGGTGGACGAAAAATAGAAGGACAAATACGCAAATTTGTAGGCCTTTCATAGGGCGTCTTTCCCATCTCTAAGAAAGAAGATGTGATCTTCGGTGGAGCGCTCTTCGTCGAAATAATAACCGTCTTCGGCGAAGGTCGACAGGTCCTTCGGATCGTCAATGCGGTTTCTAACAATCCAATTCGTCATGGTGCCCCTTGCGCGTTTGGCGAAAAACGTAACGATTTTATAGTTGCCTTTCTTATTTTCAAGAAATGTGATGTCAATAATACGGGCTTGAAGAGCGGCTTTATCGATGGATTTGAAATATTCTTTAGAGGCGAGATTGACGATGATATCGTCATTTTGGATCTCAAGTGCGTTCTTGAGATCGTCGGCTATTTTGGTGCCCCAGAAGGCGTAAAGATTTTTCCCAGCCTCATTCAGTAATTTGGTGCCCATTTCTAAACGGTAAGGTTGCATGAGGTCGAGCGGTCGAAGCGTACCATATAATCCGGACAAAATACGGACGTGAAGTTGGGCGAACTCGAAATCTTCGTCGGAGTAGAGATCGACTTCAAGATCTTTGTAAACGTCGCCTTTAAAGGCAAGGATCGCCTGTTTTGCGTTTGATGGGGAAAATGGGAGATTAAAAGTCTGATATCTGGCCACATTTAGGTCAGCCAATTTTTCGCTAATTTTCATTAACTCTTGTAGATCGCTGCTCGTTTTATCGATCAAAATATCAATTAAGGTTTGGGATTCTTGGCTCCTGTTGGGGGCCGTAAACATGAGTGTTTGCGGAGGATTTTTGTAATCGAGCGTTTTAGCAGGGGAGAGCACAGTGATCATATTCATCCAAATGAAGGAAAGATGGAAATATCATAAAGTTGTTGGCGAGGGAAAAGGAGTTGCAAAGAATTCCGGATCATGTTGGGCGTCGACGCTTGGATCAGTCAAAAAAGCAGATAAGTACTTGATCTTCCGAAAATGCTCCGGTATGGTCCCGCTTCCTTCGCTCAAAAAAATTTTTAACGAAGGTTGAGTGAATAGGCTTCACAAGGAAATGATATGGCTAGCGAAAAGATTAGAATCAAACTCAAAGCGTACGATTTCAAATTATTGGATGCTTCGACTGCGGAAATCGTCGATACTGCGAAGAGAACGGGAGCACGTGTTGCTGGACCGATTCCATTGCCGACCAAAATTAGTCGCTGGACTATCCTTAGAAGCCCATTTGTAAATAAAAAATCCCGAGAGCAGTTCGAGATTCGAACGCATAAGAGATTGTTGGATATTCTTAATCCGACTGCACAGACCTTGGACGCGTTGATGCGTCTCGATTTGTCAGCTGGTGTAGATGTGGAAATTAAAACCTGATCGACGGACGTCCGGCATGTGGTCGGATTGAAGAGGTCGACTTTTTCGCACGTTCACTTAAACGATAGAACGGCGCAGGAGTGAGAATGAAGTTAGATATTTATGATATAAACACCGCCAAGACGGCTGGATCGGTTGAACTCGATGCTACTGTTTTTGGAGCCCCGGTTAAGCCTTACCTTTATTGGGAAGTCGTTAACTGGCAGCGCGCAAGGCGGCGTTCTGGCAACCACTACACAAAGGGACGTTCTGACGTTTCCGGTGGTGGTAAAAAACCTTTCAAACAAAAGGGAACCGGTAGAGCCCGGCAAGGGACAAGGCGAGCGCCTCACTTTGTAGGCGGCGGAGTCGTATTTGGGCCAAAGCCTAGAGACTATTCTTTCCGTATGCCAAAGAAGAAGCGTCGTGCAGCGCTCCGGTCTGCTCTTTCTGAGAAGCTTGCAAATAACGCAATCCGAATTTGCGACAATTTGGACTTCAAAGAAATGAAGACCAAATACGCTATTGGCGTATTAAAGAAGTTTGATGCTGCGAAAGCCTTATTTGTTGACGTGACTGATCGTAATGAGGGTAACGTTGTTACTCACAATGATTCGCTTCGTCTCGCTGTAAGAAATCTTAATAACGCTAAATATATCGCCGCTGAAGGGCTGAATGTAGAAGATATTCTGAAATATGATCTCTTGTTCGTCAGCAAAGCGGCGCTTGAGCAGATTCAAGGAGTGTTGAATAATGGCTGATTTGCATAACATTCTATTACGGCCGGTTTTGACCGAAAAGACCGCCGGAATAATGAACGACGACGAAGTAAATCGTCTCGTTTTTCGTGTCGCTAAGGACGCAACAAAGAGCCAGATTAAGGCGGCTGTATTGTTGGTTTTTGGTGTAAAAGTTGCCTCGGTGAATACATTGAGAATGCCCGGTAAGCCAAAGCGCTCCGGTCGTCACCAAGGAAAACGACCTGGTTACAAAAAAGCGATTATCAAACTCGCTCCAGGTGAAACCTTCGACTTGTTCGCGCTCGAAAATTTGGGCGAAGAAGAAGCGGGAGAAGAGTAAATGGGAATTAAGTCGCATAAACCAACCTCGCCCGGACGTCGTTTCCTTCGTAGGAATGATTTCGAGGAAATTACAAAATCGTCTCCCGAGAAAAAGCTAACTAGAAAGCTTAGCAAAACCGGTGGTCGTAATAATAGAGGTCGTATGACTGCTCGCCATCGTGGCGGCGGACACAAACGTCGATATAGAATTATCGATTTCAAGCGCAACAAGACTGGTGTTCCAGCTAAGGTTGCAGCGATTGAGTACGATCCAAACCGTTCAGCATTTCTCGCGCTGCTTTTTTACGCAGACGGGGAGAAATCATATATTATCGCGCCACAGAAGATTGAGGTTGGTGATACCATCATCTCGTCTGCGCATGCCGATATTAAACCTGGCAACTCGTTGAAGTTGAAGCACATTCCAGTAGGAACCGTGATTCATAATATCGAGATGCGTCCCGGTAAAGGTGGACAAATGGTCCGCACCGCGGGTGGATGGGCTCAACTGATGGCCAAAGAAGGGAAGTACGCGCTTGTTCGTTTGCCTTCATCGGAAATTAGAAAAGTTCTCTTAGAATGCCGCGCCACTGTTGGTTCGGTTTCTAACAAACGTCACGGAAGTCAAGTTTCAGGCAAGGCTGGTCGAACACGTTGGTTGGGAAAACGACCTCATGTTCGCGGTGTTGCAATGAACCCTGTCGATCACCCTCATGGTGGTGGTGAAGGTCGGACCGCTGGTGGTCGCCATCCCGTTACACCTTGGGGAAAATCTACTAAGGGTAAAAAGACACGTACTAACAAAAGAAGTAATCATCTCATCGTTCGACGACGTAAGTCGAAGAAGAAGTAAGGAAACATCATGCCACGTTCGATAAAAAAGGGTCCATGGGTTGACTCTTCACTGATGAAAAAAATTGAAAAGGCTCTCGAGTCAGAAAATCACCGCGCGATCAAGACCTGGAGTCGACGATCGATGATCCTTCCGAAAATGATCGGAATGCAGTTTGCGGTTCATAATGGACGAGAGTTCGTACCGGTTTTCGTTTCAGAAAACATGATCGGTCACAAATTTGGAGAATTTGCTCCTACGCGAACTTATTACGGACACGCGGCTGATAAAAAAGCCAAGGTGCGAAGGTAAATACGATGGGTAAAGAAAAAAGAAGACAGCATCGTGCTAATCAAGCCGTGCTCAAATCTGCAAGGGTATCACCATTTAAGGTGCGTCCTGTCGCTGATTTGATTCGCCACAAAAGTATTGATGAAGCGTTGACCATCCTTCATTTCACTCAAAAAAAGGCCGCGCCTATTTTGACGAAATTGATTGAGTCAGCTTTATCAAATATTGAAGTAAGCAAAGAATTAGATTGGGATATCGATGACTTGGTCATCTCTCAGTTGACAGTTGATGAAGGTCCAACCCTTCGACGCTTCCAACCGCGAGCCCAAGGTCGAGCATTCCGCATTAACAAACGAACGTGCCACATTAAAGTCGTGCTCACGCCCGGCACTTAAGGAGATTGTAATGGGTCAAAAAATAAACCCTACAGGATTGAGAATTGGCATTAACAAGCCATGGAAAAGCAAGTGGTACGAAGAGAAGCGTTACGCACAGTGGCTCCACGAAGATATCAAGATTCGCGATTATTTGAATAAAAGTTTGAAAGATACCGGAATTGCGAAGGTAGAAATCAAGCGTATGGCGAAAAAGATTACAATCGGTATTGATTCAGTGAAGCCTGGTCAGGTGATCGGACGGCACGGTGCCAACGCAGAGCTCCTGAAGAAAGAGCTCGCACAGATGACCGAAT
>JALSKP010000736.1 GCA_026988815.1 Myxococcales bacterium
TCTGGGAGAGGGCTGGGGTGAGGGCGATCAAACAAGCAAGTGGTTCAATAAGTTCAACAACTTAACTAGGTCAAGGCCGAAGCCAATAAACCCACAAGCTAAAACGAAGTCCCCCACCCTAACCCTCAGAGGGAGAGGGGATCAGAATCCCACCGAAAAGGATCGCACTAGTGTCTCACCCTGCGATTGAAAAACCAAATAGCATTTCTTGTTTAATCGAATCTAGGTTTTAAGATGTTCAGTAAACAAGCATGTTTACATGATGATGGTCCGGCCAAGATTATTTGAGAGGCCTTTTACCGGCCTTATAATAATTCCCAATCAGATACAATTGTTCATATTGGTCTCTAGGAGACTCGGAGGCAAAAATGAGGTCGACTAATTCTGGAACAAAACTTTGTCGAATGAGTTCTACCTGACTTGCGGGTATGGACTCGTCATGATCATAATCTTTTCAAAAGATCGCCGAGACCAAACCAAGGTTAGAAAAGTCTCATACGCAAAAATTGCGTTAATTCTCTTCTTTTCTGATAAAAATGGAAAAAGTTTCACCCTGAAATTCAAATAAGCTCTCGAAAACATTTTTCTCCACAGTTACTCTTTTCCATGCGTTATTTAGCCCCTTTATTGTTATTCGGATTAACCCTTATTCTAGGATGTGGGGGCGAGGAGCCCGTTGAAGAACCTATCGACAAGAAGCCTGTCGAAAAAATAGAATTCAAACGCTCCAAGGTTCAAAACTGCCATTTCGAGGGGCATGTTGATGGCGTGATTGATGAGGTCAAACTTACGCCAATAATGGCTTGGGCGGATCTCAAAAATGCCAAACAATTACTCCCATTTGGCGATGCATTCTTAGCTTTGGATGAGGTCGGACTTAAAATGCTCAATCCAAATGACGAAAGCACGCTCGTCATTCTTGAAGCCCAACCCACGTCCAATATCGTTTCCATTGCAAGCGATGCGGAGAATGTTTTTATTGCAAGCGATACCAGTGGCCGAATCCAAGTTAGAAAACATCGGCTCGAAAACGATATGCTGGACGCGGGGAGTGTGATGTTGACCGTGAGCGATGTTCTTTCTCTAACCTTATCCGTCGACTCGGAATCGAATCTTATTATTGCTGTCGGTGAGACCGAGGAAGAGGCGATTAATTCCGAGTTCGCAAGAGACGGAAAGACGATTCAAGGCGCGATTCTTCGGATTAATCCTGACGATCCAATGACACCCATTCCAAGCAATCCCTCTTATGGAGCCTCGCCGGGTCAAGTTTTCGCGGTTGGGGTTCGCAATCCCGCGGGTTGCACTTTAGATCACAAAGATAATATTTGGTGCGCGGATATGGGACCAACCTCGGCCGAAATTCATCGTGTTAAAAAAGCATCCAACTTGGGTTGGCCGGAATTTGACGGCTCAGCCTGCGCTCGCTCGCCGAATTGTAAGCTCCAGCTGGATCAAATTCCTCAAGCCAAATTCGAAAGAAAGGACGCAAGTTGTGGCATCATTATGGGGAGTCTCTACGCGTCAGCGGAAAACCCCGTTTTGCAGAAAACGATTTACTTCGCCAATACGTGTGAGAATCAAATTCATGCTCTTCTCTTGGCCTCACCTGATCGTTATTGGTGGGATGGGCCGACAGGGAAAGTCGAGGGCAAAATCACAGGAATGGGGAGTGATAAAGAGGGCAATGTTTTTGTTCTCAGTGAAAAAGGGATTTATAAAATTGGGATTAAAAACGATGGCACCTTTCCTAAACGCATTAGCGAAAGTGGATGTTTTGGTGAGAAAGGAAAAACGAAAGGAATGATACCCTACGACGTAAAGGCGGTGTTATGGACCGATGGTGCGACGAAAGATCGTTGGATAGAAATTCCGCCGAATACGATGATCGATGTTAGCGATCCTGCGAAGTTGGTTTTTCCAGAAGGCTCGGTTCTCGCAAAAAACTTTTCTTTTATTATCGAAGATGAGCTCGTCGTAAAAGAAACGCGAGTGATGGTGAAGGGCGCCTTCGGCTGGGAATTTCATACTTATAAATGGAATGAAGATGGCAGCGATGCGGATTTATTGAGTGAGAAAGATGACGCTCAACTGACCACAACCTTTAGAGAGGAGTCGCTTCAAGTGCGCCACCTCTTTCCAGATCGCGCCAATTGTCGGATGTGCCATGGGTTAGATTTGCAGGTGCTGGGGCCTCGTTTAGATCAAATGGACAAAACCTTTACAATCCAAGGTAACGCATTTGATGGGTTAACATTACTCAAAGATGTAAAATATATTCCAGCCGATGCTAAAGTGGATGTTCCGATTCCCGACTACGAAGACGAAAGTGTGTCTGTCGAAAAAAGAGCGCGAGCTTTTCTACATACCAATTGTGCGCATTGTCATCGACCCGGGGGCTGGAAACCTTCTTCTCTGGAAATGGATTTGCGTTTCGAAACCTCTTTTATCGATACCAAGACCTGCGATATCCAGGCGAGTTCGGGAAGCATTTTGGTGCAAAACCCAAGGATTTCGCCAGGTGATGCGAAGGGTTCGGTTCTTTACCAACGTCTTACTGATTTAGGGCTCGATCAGATGCCCCCCATCGGGCGATCGGTTATTCCTGAGGCAGGCGCCGAGGTTGTCAAAGCCTGGATCAACAACATGGAAAGCTGCCCTGAGTAGAAAGGGATTGGTAGTTGTTTAACTTCCAAATTTTGATAAAGCTCCTCCCCTGGTCCGGCGGAGTATCCGATGTCTCATGAAATTTATCTTTTCACCGCCTTGGCGGTGATGGCCATTGGGCCGCTTTTGGTGACCTTGCTAAAACGCATTTCGTGGTCATCGACAGTTCTTGATGGTTTTGTTTTCGCGAGCATTAGTGGGATTGTTCTTTTTCACATTTTACCCGAATCCATTTCCACGCTTGGTTGGATTTCTCTTCTCATCGGCGCCGCCGGTTTATTTACTCCCAACCTCATTGAAAAAGCGGCGGCCTTTAAACGCGTTCCTGCCCATTCAGCGATTTCTTTGGCTTTGCTCGCTATCATGATCCACACATGGCTGGACGGCGTATCGATGGGAGCGGCGAAATCGATAGAGGGAAGCAGTGCCTTATCGATAGCCATTATTTTACACCGCCTACCCGTTGGCGTGGGATTGTGGTGGTTAGTACGCCCGCGTTGGGGAAAACGTGGCGCATGGTTTGTCATTTTCGTGTTATCGGTGAGCACGGTGTTGGGCTTTCTTTTTGCTCCTCTTTTTAAGGCCTACGTCCAAGATTCGATTCTTATTGGGTTACAAACCTTTGTTGCAGGTTCGCTTTTTCACGTCGTCATGCACGATGCCTTCGAGGCAAATGAATCGGGGGAGCGTCATCGATGGGCAGAAATTTTGGGTGTCGTACTCGGTGTTGCCGTGATTGCCAGCATCCCTTTAATCGATCCCCACGTTCATCATCATAATGATAATACGGCCCACTACGGCGATACCTTTTTTCATCTTGTCATCGAAAGTGCGCCTGCATTGCTGCTCGGATACCTGCTTGCAGGATTGATGGCTGTATTTGTTACGCGTATGCCTACACGTTGGCTCAATCGAGGGCCGAATTGGGTGAAAGCGATGAAAGGGACGGCCATTGGTCTTCCGATTCCGGTATGTTCCTGTGGCGTGGTTCCGATTTACAAAGGGCTCATTAAATCTGGCGTGGGCGCATCGGCCGCCATGGCTTTTATGGTCGCTACCCCGGAACTGGGCATCGATGCGCTTCTTTTATCAATTCCTCTCTTGGGACCCAAGCTTGCCATTTCTCGCATTATCGGCGCCTTTGTCGTCGCCATTGTGGTGGGGATTGTTGTCGGTTCGATGGTCAAAGATCAAGAGCCCGAAGAGGTGGAAGTTAAGGAAACGAAAGAGAATTGGATCAAAGTCGCTTTTCAAAAAGGCTTTGTAGAAATTGTTGATGAGACCGCGCCTTGGATCGTTTTTGGAATTGCTATCGCAGCGTTTTTTGGTCCCGGATTGAGTTTAGATTTTATTCGAACCTTGCCACCTCATGTAGATGTCTTGATTTTTTCTTTGGTCGGAATTCCGATTTACGTTTGTGCGAGTGGGTCAACACCTTTGGCTGCAGCGCTGATTTTTGCGGGCGCATCTCCGGGAGCAGCGATCGCTTTTTTATTGGCTGGTCCGGCAACCAATGTCACAACCTTTGGCATTCTATCGCAGATGCATTCCAAGAAAATCTCTTTTACTTTTGGAGCGGCGGTCGTTGTGCTGGCGATTCTTGTGGGCATTGGTGTGAATTTATTTATCGGCGATATAGGGACCGGAATGATGTCTCAAAGCCATCACGATACCGATATTTCATGGTGGCAGTGGGTGTCTGTGGTGGGATTAGCATTGTTATTTTTAGCGTCCGTGATTCGGCTCGGGCCGCGTGCCTTTATCGCCAATTTATCTCCAGGCGGAGGACATCATCACAGCCATTCTCATGGACATTCCCACGATCACGATCATGCACCAAGTTGTTGTTCCCACGATCATTAAATGAAGCGGAATTAGAAAACGCGTCGTTTTCCTTCTGGATATTCACCTTCCCATCCACATGGTAGATGTCCGGCGTCATACCAAGAAAGAAGATCGCGGAAGTAGGTGCTCTCCACATCATCTTGAACGATGATTTCAAGGATAAGCCCATCGACAAACGCTTCGATATGCAATCTGAGAAAATCACGATCGGGCCTCTCTAAAAAGCGCGGAAGGTAATTCATAAAATCGATGTGTTTTTGCACATCTTTCATCGCCGCACGATAGTATTTTCCAGAAGCTCGTTTTCGGCGCCATGGATCCAACTCCTCGCAAGGAGGGATAAGATGACCGTTTGTGTTGTATTGGGGAGCGCCCGCCATCATAGGCGTAATTGCGGCAACCCACGTTGATACGTTTTCAACCTCATAATCCTCGTTCAGAGCGTCTGCGCCCGAAAAGCGAAACCAGGAAATGCAATCGATGGATTCGAAAGCATTTACGATCTGTTGGGTATGAGGTCCGTATTCTTCTTTATAAGAGGGGAATTTTTCGTAAGCGAGCAGTTCGCTCCAATGTTCAACCTGCCTTTCCATACTTTATTCTCCAAAAATTGAGGGTGTCACGTTCATCTATTGTTTATGCAACAGATTCCGTAAAATGGAAAGAAATAAAACGGTTTAGGCGTCGAACTTCTGGAGGGATAAATCTTGAACGACACCATTCTCGAATTCCAGCGAAACCTTTTCGATTTTTAACACAAGTTCTTGGAGGAATTTTTGGAGAGCATCTGGCGTCTCTGCCAGCATATCTTGATGCTTGCGAATAATTCTGAGTGCCAATTGTAAATTCTCGCCAAAATAAATACGGATGAGATTGCTGTCCTGCGATTCACCTCTCGGACTTTCGATCAACAATAAAAGGTAGCGTTCTCCGCTTAAGATGCCGTTTTGTTGCGCCCTTCTTCTGTCGTAGGGCCAATAAGAAATCGTAAGTTCCCTAAGGTCCCGATATTTGGCAAACATAAGAGGCATGATGGGGCGTTTGGTTTTTTGGACGATATCATTCCAGGCCTCGGCTTCATCCCATAGGGCGCCGCTCAAATAGGTCACACAAATTTCGATTTCGGTTTTGATTTTCTTCGGCAGACTTTTCCAACTCACCCCCGGATCTAAATTGCTCGGCTGAGCGAGCGCATCTGTATAAGAAATAGCACTCAGCGAATCAGCCCAGGTTGGTACGCTATGAATCTCCCATCCGTTATCGGTACAAATCTCAACCAGGTCTTCTCGGCTAAGGTTGGGATAAAAACGGAAGGAATCAATGAAGGGATCGATTTCATAGGCGATATTGGAAATCATAGCGGAGGCGACTTCATAGGCGTGAGACATTACATCGCTCGTGAAATAGGCGCGATCTTCGGGAATCTGCCATTCCAATTTTGACGTATCGCCTTTAAAAAGTAACCAGGGCGTGTCCTGCCATTCTTGCCGATCAAATCGCTCAAGCGTTGCCCTTACGAGCGGAGATTCCGAGGGCGTCATAATCAACGCGACGACGGGATCACTTTTACCTAAAAAAGCACCCAGGTCGTCTTTGGATCCAATATCTTTGTTTAAGATTTCACTGAGGTCCTCTCCCAGACGCTCCAAATTCCAAATGGATTGATGGTGGTATAAGGCTTTTAATACCAAAAGTTGAGGGGGGGTGAGGTCAGCAGGGCGTTTGATGGCCGCCTTATCTCGCCCGTGAAAAACAAGATGAAGAAGAGCAATACCATACTTCCATGCGTCGCCGGGTTGAGCGCATCGGTTGAAGATCGCAATGAAGGGGGCCGTAATCGCATGTCGAACCTTTGGCGTGCCAGACAGCAATAATTCACCGAAGGTTCCTATTGAATCATCAAGTTCGCGAAGAAGGTCGACGAGTTGCTGAACTTTTTCCGGGTCTCGGAGATCTTCGATAAGAAGATCGATTTCTCCATCAAACATACCGATCCAAGATTGGGCGATCCGAAAGGCGAAGCCTACAACATCGCTATCCTCGTTGGCCACATAGACGCCAAGCGCACCGTGGGTTGCCAAGGCGATGGCGAGTTTTGCTGGCACGGAAAGGTCGGCGCGTTGATGTAAAATTTCTAAGAGTTTTTCAGCGACGTATTCGCGATCGCTACAATAGAAAAGAATAGCCGCGCAAGACGCAGCAATATCAGAGGTCTTATTTTCTACGGCGTTAAGCAAAGCGCCGCTTTGGGTGTTGACGATCTCAATCAATTCTTGTGAAAGCTGGCCTTGTTCGCTTCGGGGATCTGCCCAAAGATGTGATCGACAACAATTGGCAATAAGATGGCCCACTTCTGGGCGCGTCCAGGCAAGTTCCATTAAAATAGAAATAGAAGGAGGACTGGCACTGAATAAATGTCCCTCAGAAAAGATCAATTCTTCAATAAAAGGAAGCTGGCTTGGGTCTTTTTCAAGGCGCGCTAAAAGGCCCGGAAGGTCATCCGCCGGACCTTGGGCGTGTTGCAGCGACTCCCACTTGATGTGAGCCATACGATTCATACATTCCTTTTAGATAATACTAATGGAGGAGGCCCAGATCTACAAACCTCTTCTAATATCAGTCCAATCCTTGACCATAAGCAAGGAACCCTCTACAAGACTCTTCCTCGTTTTTGCAAAGGAAGATAAAATGGCCCGTGTAACTGTAGAAGATTGTCTAGAACAAGTAGAAAATCGTTTTGCTCTCATCAAACTCGGCATTCATCGAGCAAGAGAGATCAGAAAGAATAACGACCGTATTTTCCATTCCAAAAACAAAGAAGCCGTCCACGCCTTGCGAGAAATTGCCGCCGGTTACGTCAAGCTCGATAAAGCAAGCACCGCTCGCCTACGTGCTGTTCTCGGAAGGGACGAAACGCCGGGTATCTAATTCGGTAAAATTGAAATGCAACATTTTGCGTTCAAAATATTTTTTCTCCTTGGAATCTCCAGCCTGCATTTTTCATGCAAAGAGGAGCTACCGACACGACGCCCCATCGCTGAAAAATACGCGAAGCCTACGGCGGACAATCTGGCCCTTCAAAAAAAACGAGAAGCTTTACAAAAGAAAATCGCCGATCGTAAAAAACGGGAAAGTGAAAAAATTATCGTTAGCGAAAAGCCGAAGAAAAAAATTCCTCTCTCTTTTCCTTTTCAACTCGCCCCAGATTTTTCGGCCTTTTCTGAACAATTAAAAGAACCCATTGGTGAAATTAGCGGTGATATCTTCGGCGAGAAAAATCCTCTCTATGCGATTCTCAAAGCCCAATGTGGCGAGGGCACTATTCTTCAAGCGGTTTATAAATCTAAAAATCTCTTTCAAATATCTCCGCCTATCCCACTACGTTTTCTTGGACTGCAAACCGAAAAAGAAGTGCGCTATTCGGAGGGAGATTTTGATCTCGTTCTTAATTTTTCAAAGGATTCTCCAGACAAATTAAAAGGAAGTTTTCAGATTCAATATCGTGCCAGAGATGGAAGTGTAAAAAATTACATTTCCCTCAAAATGGACGCTAAGCCTTTTCCTTTTCTATTTCCAACAAAAATGAAAGGAGAAGGCCATTTGCCAGAATACGATTGGTGTTCTCCAACGGCATATGTCGGCATTAAAAGAACACCCAAAGATGAGATGGTCTTTGGCTATGCACATATTCAAAATACGAAAAATCTAGATCTCCCACTTATACGCGTCATGTTGAGTGATCGCGATGGAATGGATCTATTGCTGATCCCTTTGAGTCGTGGTGAAGAGATTCCAAAGAACACCGAAATTGATGTTAAAAAAGCGACAAAACGCGGGAACACTGCCGCTGTACTCCGCATTGAAACCTGGCACTTGGACGAAATATCCCCCGCCAATGAAGCCTCGGGTGTTAATCTCAAAAAGCCTATAAAGACGTCGATGTTGGACGGAAAGGCCATCGTTGAATTAAAAAAAGGTAAACCCTGGCAGGTAGATATTCAACTGCTCGAC
>JALSKP010000737.1 GCA_026988815.1 Myxococcales bacterium
GCATCAGGCTTTTTAAATTAACTAATTCTAATATTTATGTTTCTGTAAAGCGACTATTCTAACTATGCTTATTTTCAATAATGTGTTTATAGATAGTCGCTATCTTTATGGGTAAGACCTTAGATCGTCTAAATCGGGTAAAGCCGCTTCCTTGGTGGAGCGGCTAGGTTCAGTCTCAAAGCAATCAGCTAAGCCGCAGGGTTCCATATGTAGTTAATAATAATGAATATAGATGTTGTGCGTTGCTTCATGCTTTCTAGGTATAGGTCGCTTGGATAATCGTCAATAATTATTTTTCGTGCTCGCAGGCATGGTGCGATCATTTTCGGCGGGATTTTTTTTCGTGTAGGGCGCGACTCTCAGTGGTCGCCCTGAATATTAATAAATGAAGGAGGCTTTGCGCACCACAGAGGGCCCCTACAATTTATTAGAAATAACGGTAAAAAAGATCACACTACCGCTGGTCAGCGAGACCTTAAAGTTGTGCAATTTTCGTATTTTTTCTGTATAGTTTTTTTTAGATTATTTTAGTTTAGATTCGGGTCCGCTTTTCGTAGACGGAATTATGAAATTTTGGTGTCTTAATATTATCGTTATCTGTTCATGTTTCGCTGTCATCTCTTGTGAAAAAGACACGTAGACCCCTTCGGATCCACCGGATCACATTGAGAAGCTCAAGGTTGCAGTTCTGGTAGGCCCAGAAGAAAGATGCCTATGCGTCCTTTCATTTTCTCAGAAATAGCCTCACCAATACATGGAAAATTTCAAATCAAAACCAATATTTTCGTCCAAACTTTTCCTCACACGCTCGCATTCAATTTAATCATCTTGAAAAGAAAGGCGCCTTGCGTTTTGTCGGAGCCGGTCGCGGAAAAGACATTCGTCCCCATAAAATCCTAAACTCAACATCGACGAATAATCGCATCGACTACCACAGAAAAGGTGGTCCAATAGAATGGTATGTCAACGACCCTCACGGCATCGAACAAGGATTTTCTCTCCAAAAGCCTCTCGAAGGCGAGGGAAAACTCAAATTCAAAATCGCCGTCGAAGGCGATACCCTGACCTATCACGGCCTCTATGTGACCGACGCTCAGAACAACACGCTCAACGCTGAACTCGCGGTCTTGGACAACCATATTCTCATCCAGATCGACGATCAAAAAGCAGTCTATCCCATCGTTGTCGATCCATAGATCAAGGCAATAAAACTCGTCCCCTCCGACGCTAGAACCGACCACTGGTTTGGAATTAGTGTCTCTCTTTCTGGGGGACCGAGCCGTTATTGGAGCGCTTAGAGATCGGGACGTCGCTGTTAATTCCGGCGCCGCCTACGTCTTTGTTCGTTCAGGAATGGGCTGGGTCGAGGAGGCCAAACTCAAGGCAATCGATGCCCAACGCGACGATCGTTTCGGTGTAAGTGTGTCCATTTCTGGAGACACTGCCGTGGTTGGAGCTCCCGGGACGATGTTTTACACATCATCTTGAGGACGGAATCCAGTGTTCAGCCGGGCTCTTTTGTTCTGGAGACCTCTGCTCGGCTGGTCTTTGTCAGGAAGGTAATGGCTCGCCTTGCTCTGGAGAAGAAAAATGTTCAGAAGAAAAAGGCATGTGTTTACTTTCAATATGCGGAAACCAAATCGTCGAGGCTGGCGAGGAATGTGATGGAGGAGCTGATTGCGATGACAATTGTAACACCATCGTAGAAAACGAAGAGCCATCAAAGACCAATGATAGGAATGGCACTGAAGGAGGATGTTCTTCAAGCCGTCAGTCTAAGGGAAGCCTCTGGTTAATTTTGGGTGTTTTTGTTCTTCTAAGCCGCAGAAAAAAGCGCGTTTAATACAGTAACAACGCTTACTATAATCTACCTCAAAACGGGCTCGAAAAAGTCATTCGAAATTGGAGCGTATCTGCGCTTGTAACTTTTTACAAAACCCAACATAATGCCGTAGCTTTAGGTGTCCTGTGTCCAATCGTTCAAAATCACTCATCGTCAGAGGCATGGGGAGAGGCTCGTCCCGAAAGGAAATCAGTATTCCTTTAAGCGAACTTTTGCCTATCGAGGATCATTACCGATCCAAGGCGACGCTCTCCAACCGTATGAGTAACGTATTTCTAACGCTACTCGGCACGTCCTGGTTTCTTCTGCTCCTTTGGAGCGGATCGACAATTGGGGTCCTTGGCCTTCTTTTTTACATCGGGCTTTTCATCAGTCGAAAAGTGAAACAAACCCGGGCCGTTAAAAAGAATCAATTGGCCGTCGATTTGTTGAACGACATGAGATACGAGGACGCCTCGTTTATTTTTGAGGAACTCACCCTCTCTGAGCAAAATTCGACCTCCCACCCTGTTTATATTTTTAACCGTGGTGTTTCCTTCCTGCTTTCTGGTCGGCATATGCGGGCTTTTTCGCTCTTCAATTCAGTATTGCGAGGACGGATTTTTTCCTTTTCGGATGCCTATGAACCGATTCTTCTTGCCGATATGGCCACCTGTTTGGTCTTGGACGGTCAGGTCGAAGAAGCAGCCGAGTTTCTCAATAAAGCCAGTTTTGCTGCAAGGAGCCAAGACCGAGGATACGTTGTTTTTGTTCAAGCGCTTTACTATTTACGCAGCGGACAGATGGAAAAGGCGTTTTTCTATATTGTCGAAAATTGGGATCTGGGTGAACAAAAACTTCGCCTTCCTTTCCGCTGTGCGATGTCTCTTCTTCTGGCGTTTTCAGCGCGTATGAGCGGACACGAGGAATACGTAAATTCGAGCCTGGATCAAATCGCGTTTTCAAAACCCTCCTTACTTGAATTCCATTGGTTGATTAAAAAATGGCCGGAGATGGCCTCTTTTATGGAAAGGGAACTTTCCAAAAGAGAAGGTTAAAAAATCAGTTCGGGCTGGATCCAATCCTCCTTTTTGGGAAGCTTGTAATCGCTTTCCTCAAAAGGGAGATTTAAAAAGGTCTGAAAATGACGAAGGAAAAGCGATTCAAAATCCGCTATATTTGTCGACATATCTCGATAATCATCAAGCCTGGTCATGGGCGATTGTGCCATTCCACAGGCGGCGAAATAGGAAAAAGGAATAAGATTTGAACTCAGGTTAATCGCCGCTCCATGGGTTGAAACGCGGGCTGATACCCGCATACCTACACTTGCCATTTTTCGTGGGGGCTCTTCTTCGGTCCATAAACCGGGGAGTTTAGTATCGTAATGAAGGGAAACAGCGCTCATGTCCATGACGGTATCGGCCAAGGTTTTTGATAAGCCTCGCACCAGATCTACGACACCGAGTTTGACCCTTTCAAGATGTAGGATCGGATAAATAACGAGCTGTCCGGGGCCATGGTAGGTGGCCTCCCCTCCCCTATCGATTTTAAACAATTGGGCGCCAAGTTTTCCGAGTGCTTTGGGTTGGAAAATATCATCCACTTTCCCCCGTTTTCCGAGCGTGATCACGGGAGGATGTTGGAGAAGAATGACGAAACCGGGAATGTCATTTTCGTAAACTTGTTTACGAAGTTGGAGTTGTAAAGCAAGAGCCTGCCCATAGGGAATTTCCCCAAAGCGAAGAATTTTTATGGGAGCCATCTCAGGAGAGCGCTTTAATTAGATCGTTGTCTAGAGTTTTCGTTTGGTAGTTTTGGGTCTTCACACAAATGCTGAAGTCGAAAAGCAGTTGGGCCATTTTCTTTTGATCGATGAATTCTAGTTTCAGTTGCTTGGCAGTCTTCACGAGTCCACTTCCATCTTTTCCAAAATAAATCACAATACCTTCGCTGGCTGAATAATGACCAAGAGACTTTTTAAAGTTCTTAAGATGCTTATTCTGGAGGGAATTATCGGTGTTGGGAAGGAAGATGCAAATGCGAGACGACGAAAAATCCTGCCGGTTGGCGGATAAAATGACGTCGCCTTCATTGGTGCGTTTGGCGATCTTGATGTTGGTAAATCCCATTTCGGCCATCAATTGTGCGACGATCATTTCAAACACTTCTTTGGAAAAGCCTTTGAGAGCTTGGTTTAAATCAAGAAGGGTTTGTTCATGAATCTCGCTAATCGCAACACAAATTTTTGAATCGCAATCACGTCCTTTTTTGGACATCGCCCAAGAACTCAATGCCCATTCATCGCTATTCACTTTCACGAAACGTTCAGCTTTTGAGACCTTTTTATTCGCGGCGTTATCGAGAATAAGTGCGCTTTCGGTCGTGAGTTCGGGTTCGTGGGTATGAAAACTTACGAGTTTTCGATTGAAAATCACTGTTGCGATTTCATCAATGGGTAGTGGATTTCCGCCCCCCAGTTTCTCAAGAACAGCAAAAGCGGCGTCGGCAACGCTTGGGAAAGTTCCCTTGATTTCCATTGCAGCTTTATCTTTTTTCGGAGCGCGATCCATATCGGCTTCGATTGTTCTTCTTTTCCTTCGTTTTTCTTTGGGTCTTTTTTCTTCTTTTTTAGCGCGTTCATCGGCTTTTTCGTTGAGTTCTTCAACAACGCTTTCTTTTAATGTGTAGACACCAGGACGGGTTTGAAAAATCCAAGCGGCATCGCCTTTCTTGGCTTCAAACTCCAGCCTTTGTTCCATCATTTCTAAGGGCGTACGGCCAACGTGGGCCAACAAGTCATCGCGAATGGCGACTTCAGTAATTTTTTTATAGTGTAATGCTCGCCCACTCTTTCTCAATACTTCAAGGGCGGCTTCGTAAAAGGTCATGGTCATCTCGGGTTCAGATAAACCTCTCCGCATGGTGGTTTTATTAAAACCAACCCTGAGCTTAGACCTCAGATCTTAAATTCTTTGAATTCATTTCCTAGATCAAAGATCATCAACGCGTACAAACGAGGTATGGATGGTAAAGATTGGCCAAGCCAATTTTACACGGATTTAACGTTTAATACTGAGAATCTCTTCCCGATACTAAAATAAGATCTGAATCTTAGAGATTGTATCGCTTGTTGAAGCGATCAACACGTCCTTCTGCATCCATAAGTTTCTGCTTTCCTGTGAAGAAAGGGTGAGAGAACGCGCTTACATCAAGGTTGATCACGAAATGATCAACGCCGTCGATTGAACGGGTTTCTTTAGATTTCATGGTAGACTTGGAAATAATTTCATGTTCGCCGTCTACAAAAACCACGGGGTGGTAATCTGGGTGGATATCTGTTTTCAAAATGAGCTCCTAAAGCATATATATTTTTAATACGTAAATTTTTTTAAACGAGAATCTCCCCACGACTCTCAGTGTCGCGTGATTACATGATCTTTTCCAGATTTTCAAGTTATTTGTACCCGAGCTCGACGATCAATGCTTAAGTTCGAAATTTTCGCAACTTTTCTCCCTCGATCAGTAAACAAATAAATGTTGACCGAGCAACGCGACGTCAACACGATGATTCTAAAAATCGCCCCTAAAAATTGAATCCGACGTGAAAACCTGGTTCAAATAAAAAATAGGAGGCCCACTTGTTCTCCTGCTCCTGAAAGGATGCCGGCGCATTGGTGTTCACCGGCCACGCCGTAAAAGCGACGCTGGGTTCGATAAAAATAGCGCCCTCGAAAAAACTGAAGTGGTATCCAAAGCGTAATGTTGTGAAGAGCTGAAAGCCGGTTTGAATCACCTTTCCTTCCTCGTCGATATATTGCTGCACAAATGGGATCGCGTGAAAGGCGACATAGGCGCCTCGCCAGAGGAAACGCTGGTAGGCAAGGCCAAGACCAAAATCGCGGATTTTTCCAGGAAAAGAATCTCCGGACTGCCAATACTGGATCCCCAGAGGTTGATAATATTGCCACGTGATAAGTTCCAACGAAAGGGTGTCTGTGGGCGAAACGCGTAAACCGAGATTCAACTGTGCAAAGACCGAGGGCTCAGCATCGGGGACGGCGTTGGCCAACACAAAGGCCGAGGTTCCAACGAAAGGCGTCATCCCTTTTTCTTGGACGTAAGGTTGGGCCACGAGCGCGGACGACATCAAGAAAAAAAGGGTGAAGATCAATAAGGTAAATTTCGGCATTCGCATGAGGCTCCTTCGTTAACATCATCCATATTAGAGGTGCGAAAAACTGCGGTCCAGGATTGACGTGGCACACTTGACGTGCATAAATGCACCGATGAATTGGGATACCTTACGTTATATTTTGGCCGTCGACCGAGAACGGACATTGAAAGGGGCCGCGCGCTCACTGTCCGTCGTCCATACAACGGTAGGCCGACGGATCCAAAAATGTGAACAAGATCTGGGTGTTCGACTCTTCGATCGCACACCCGAGGGGTTTTTCGCAACAACAGCTGGCCAAGAACTTATCGTTGTTGCCGAGCGCGTTGAGAATGAAATATTAACCGCCCAAAAGCGGGTTTTCGCGGGAGACACCCAATTAAGCGGAACACTAAGGGTCTCCATTATTGATTGGAGCTACACTATTTTCCGAGATATTTTTGGATCCTTTCTCGTGCGTTATCCAAACATTGATCTCACCCTAAATGCGACATTAGACCAAGTCTCCTTGACGCGAAGAGAAGCCGATGTGGTGATCAGACTCACCCAAGCGCCGCCAGAAAACTTGTTTGGTCGCCGTCTTGGAAAGATTGAATTTGCACTTTATGGAAGCGAGGAACTCATCACAAAAATCGGAATCGAGGCACCCTATGCCGCCTATCCTTGGCTCGCCTTTGATACCCGCCTCCCAGTGAGCAAGATGATCGTTCGATGGTTGAAAAGCAACGCAAAGGGGGCAAAAGTAGTCATGCGAATTGATGAAAATTCCCTTCTTTTACGTGCCGCGCTTAAGTCCGGGATGGGTGTCTTTTTCTTGCCGACAATTGAAGGAGACAACACACCGGGCTTAAAGCGCATCGGCCCCGTTCACTTCACACGAGATCTATGGTTGCTCACCTTAAATGATTTGCGACATACCCATCGTATTCGCGCCTTTATGGATCACAGTATTGAAAAGTGCGCCAAACGCTTAAAGCAGAGCGAAGAATTAGGCGCGAAAGGCTAGTTTATTTTCGGCTTTCTTGGAGCCATTGCGCCAAAGAATGAGGGCTCAGTTTCTCGCCGCTCATAGGTTCTAAAATACGTTGGTGTTGAATTGGCCAATGCGCGACCGGTTGGTCGCAGGTTTTCGTGTCGACGACCACCCAATTGGCGATGGCGTTA
The DNA here is from genome assembly GCA_026988815.1 of Myxococcales bacterium. Taxonomy (GTDB): domain Bacteria; phylum Myxococcota_A; class Bradymonadia; order Bradymonadales; family Bradymonadaceae; genus CALJNB01. Next base: position 7,161 of record JALSKP010000737.1, read on the forward strand.
ATTTTAAATGCCTTCAAGAGATCTTTATGTTGGTCGAACTTTCCAATATTAACACGCACCATTGGCCACGTGGAGAGCGCGTCCGCCAAAATTTTTTCCTTTTTTAAGGTATTGAGTTTTTTACAATCCCCGCACCAGGGTGCAGAAAATTCAATGAGAAGAGGACTCTCTTTCTTTTTTCCTTCTTCACATGCCTTTTTGAGAAGCGATGTTAGCTCCGTCGAATTCAGAGCGGGAACGTCATACTTTTCTTCTTTTGACGACGAGGATGAGGTGCAAGCCGATAAGAAAATAAGGAAAAGGAGGTATCGCATTAGGAAGTCCAATAGTTTTCGTATCCAAAAATTAGGCGGTCTATCATCCGTGGGTACGAGAAAGGTTAAAGCCGAAGAAAGAGATTTTGGGTTTGGGCAAGACGCCCCATTTTCTGAGCTTGGTCGGTAGTTTTAAATTGAGTACCGGCAAGGCGTCTCCATACAATCCTGAGTAGGCCACATAACTTGTAAAAACTTTACGAACATAACCCCGTGCTTCGCGGTAAGTTATTGATTCTACAAATGCATCGAGCTCGCGATGGCCGTAGCGTTTCATCCATGACTCCAAAGGTGCTGGGCCTGCGTTATATCCTGCCAAGGCGAGTGGAATACGATCGTTGGCAAAGGCGGTGTGCAAGCGAATATACATTGAGCCGAGTCTCACATTGGTATCAACTTTGGTAAGTTGAGAGCGAGAGTAGCTTTCCTTTTTATCAAAAACCTGGGCCACATAACGGGCCGTACCGGGCATGAGTTGCATCAATCCCACCGCACCAGCCCAACTTTTTACGGTGGGGCGAAATCCGCTTTCTTGGCGAATAATAGCTTGGACCAAATGTGGAGAAACGCCAGCGAGCTCGCCGTACTTGGTACTTTCTTTTCGGTAAGGATTAGGAAAGGCCACAGACCAGTTTCTCGCACTATCCTCGATCGGACCTTTTTCTGAAATATAGCGCTTCATGTTCCAGTGCGCTAAATCGGGACGGCCAAAATACAAATTGAGTGCGGATAAAAGAGGGGTGGTACCTTCTTCGGCTTTTGCGGATCGAGACAAACCACCCACCCAAGATTGCGCGCGTTTGTAAAATCCCAATCGAATCCATAACGCGACGGGCTCTAAGGATGCGCTCGCTGGAATACGAAGTGTAGAAAAACTTTCCATTTCTTTGGGCTCAATTTTCCTCGGTTTACCGGCATTGGCGACGCCAAAACCGAGCTCTTCGAGTCTCGCCGCAGCAAGACGTCCGTACCAGGTTAAAGGTCCTCTTTGTAGGGTTCTTTTATATTGCATTAAGGCAAGATTTTTCT
>JALSKP010000738.1 GCA_026988815.1 Myxococcales bacterium
GCTCTTTTTTATCGGCTTTTTGGATTTGGATGCGTGCTTTTCTTGCGCCCCGAGCGGCGAATCTATCGCAAAACTTTGGAAAAATAGAAGGGAAAGGGTGAAAAGAAGAGTTGTAGGTTTCAAGCGGGCTCCTTTGGTTTCTTTCTTATACGTGAAGATGCACCTTTTAGATCTAAACTTACATCGAAATAATGCGCTGACACACCGCGTGAACGTCAATGCTGGTGGCGATGAAGACGCCTTGTCTCTCTTTTACGATAACGACTTAAATCTGCTCGCCATCTTCCACCACAACCAAACTCCAGATATTCGGTTTTTCTGCGGCGAGACAGGTGATACCAAAGACCAACTCGAACCTTTTCCAGAGTGTATGGACTCGGTTCTTTTTTCGACACCGAAAAAAAGCTCTACCCCGCCCGATGACACCCTTAGCGGTGGTGATACCCTAGAAAACATAGAGGCGATGAACGTTCTTGGGATTGGAGATATTGGAAATGATTTTTTCGATACCTACGAGATGGAGCTCGATCCAGACACGAAGGTTGATTTCGAATACTCTCATTATAAGGCAGATTTTAGTGATGAAGTCAGGGTTCTTACACTCTTTTGGGTCGAAGACACCCATCACCTATACCGCTTATTCCGATTTTAATGGGGTGATGTTTGTTCGCTCTGGGAATGGAAAGGACGAGATTAACTGCGAAAAATAAGCCGTAGCAATTAGTGGACGGTAGACGCCGAAAATGGCGTTTTTTTTGATCTCAACGGGCAAAAACCTTGATTGGGATGCCTTCAACACAACGATCAAACCAGGCAAAGAGGGGGCTATTAGTGTGATCCTTTTCGGTGGGATTCTGATCCCCTCTCCCTCTGGGGGAGGGTTAGGGTGGGGGACTTCGTTTTAGCTTGTGGGTTTATTGGCTTCGGCCTTGACCTAGTTAAGTTGTTGAACTTATTGAACCACTTGCTTGTTTGATCGCCCTCACCCCAGCCCTCTCCCAGAGGGAGAGGGAGTTTCTCTCCCGAACAAAAATCCCCTCGAATACCACAAGGACACAATGAATGGTCATACTAGAATCCCACCGTTTTTGATCACACTAGGGGGCTATCGGCCTTTCGTTAAATAAGTTACTTTTTATTAGATCCAAACAGTAATTAAGAACGTTTTAATGGGTGTAAACTTTTAAGGAGATTAGAATGAAAAAATATTTGATAGCATTTGCAACGTTGGGAATGAGCGTTCAGAGCTGTGCCAAAGACGCACCAGAAGAAACGATTCGGGCCGGAGAGCAAGTCAATGTTTCACCCTCAGTGAAGATGGACAGAGTTTCCCCCTCCGTCGAAGGAACGTCAACGCGAAAGGGAGAGATGAAGGAGCTCGTTCAGGCGCCAAGCCGGTTAAACCGAAAACCAATGAAGAAAAGGAAAATTGCGAATTCGGCGACGGGCCGCGGTGGCCGCGTAGGGGGCTTGGTTGAGAAAAAGAGTCCCGAAAAAAAGGGGGATCTCCCAGAAGCGAAAACTGCCGATAGCAAAAATACAGAAGGGTACAAGGATTATGGTGTTAATCCACTCACCAAAACCGTTGACGATAAATTCTCCACCTTTTCCATCGATGTGGATACGGCCAGCTATACGATCTCGAGAAAGAAGCTCAATGCGGGAATCATTCCTCCGCCCTCGTCGGTCCGTGTAGAAGAATTTGTAAACTATTTTAAATATGATTATCCCTCACCCGAAGAAGGTGCTTTTTCGGTGCATCTGGAAGGCGCTCCCAGCCCTTTTGTAGCCAAAGGCGGAGACTACATTGTAAGAGTTGGCGTCCAAGGAAAGCGTTTGAAAACGAGCGAACGTAAACCCGTGCATTTGACCTTTCTTGTTGATGTTTCCGGTTCAATGGGAGCGCCAGATAAACTGCCAATGGCCCAGCGTGCCCTACAGATTCTTTTATCGAATTTGAAGAAAGGGGACACGATTGCCCTTTCCACTTATGCGGGTCATACCGCCGAAATACTTCCACCAACGGGAGTTGAGAATAAGAAAAAAATTGCCAATGCGATCAATAATTTGCGTTCAGGTGGCGGAACCGGAATGTCATCTGGAATGGAATCGGCATATAAGTCGGCCATGAAAAACTTCCAAGCCAAGCATGTAAATCGCGTTATCATTTTATCGGATGGCGACGCGAATATTGGCCCGAAGTCGCACAAGGAAATTTTAAGTCGGATTAAACATTTTGCAGATGAAGGCGTAACGCTTTCTACCATCGGTCTGGGTATGGGAAATTACAAAGACACGATGATGGAACAGCTCGCCAATAAAGGTAACGGAAATTACTATTATATTGATTCGGCGAGAGAGGCGAAAAAGATTTTTGGCGAGCAACTCAATGGAACGCTCCAGGTGATCGCAAAGGATGTGAAAATTCAGGTTGAGTTCGATCCTAAGAAAGTCGAGTCCTATCGCCTCATCGGTTATGAAAATCGAGAGATTGCCGATGAAGATTTCAGAAACGACCGCGTTGATGCCGGAGAAATTGGCGCTGGGCATTCAGTAACCGCACTTTACGCGCTCAAGTTGAGTAAAGGCGCTAGCGGAAAGTTGGCCACCGTTCGTATTCGCGCAAAAAAACCTGACGGACATAAAGCATCTGAATTGGCTTTTGACCTTCTCAGAAGTTCAATCAGGGATAATCTTGCAGATGCGAGTAAGGATTTTCAATTTCAGATGGGCGTGGTGGAATTCGCCGAGGTCTTAAGAAAGAGTCCTTATGCTGAGGGTATCACCTTGGCGCTTATCCAGGAGGTTATCGCTCCCGCGTTGGCGGGAAGAGAGGACCGCGTTGAATTTGCATCGTTGGTGAAAAAAGCGATAGGTCTAAAGAAGTAATTCTATAATTTTCAAAATGAGCAACCCTTTTGGGTTGTTTTTTATTGTAAACAATTCTACTAAAATCAAGTCGCATCAAAAACTGTTCTAAATCCGATTCCCGTCGAGCGGGCTTTGGCTAGCACAGCCACTCGGCTGGCGATTCGGCAGGGGCGCGAATCTTCGTTCCATGATCCGCCACGGATAGGTTGTTCAACACGATGTGTTCCCTGACTTCCTACATAGCCCCCAATCCATTCTCTGACTCCTCCGGCCATATCGCGGACGCCGTAAGGAGAACGGTCTTTCTTAAAGACCCCGATGGGTTCCAATTGGGAAAGATCCATCCGTGAGAAACGCATTTTACAGAAGGTGGGATCAAAAAAATCACCCCAGGGAAAGAACCGTCCATCAACGCCACCCGCGGCTTTTTCCCATTCTAGTTCTGTGGGGAGACGTAGGGGCCGTCCAATTTTTTTGGATTTCCATGCGCAATAGGCCAAGGCGTCTTCATATCGAACGCCGATAACGGGGAGTTTCCATTCGTGGCCCTGTGTTGCCGGATACCTTTTTCTCGCAGGCCCTTCGATTAAAATAGAGCGAGGTACAAATTGCTGCAGGTGGTCGTCAAAATCGACTAAAAGTCCCTCGGCGGCTCGGGTTTGAGGTGCGCGTTGATAGGCTAAATCCGGGTCGACTTTGTAGATCTCGTCGATCATTTCGAGGTATTCGGAGAAGGTCACGGGGTAGGTTTGGCAAAAGAAACTGTCTACAAATTCGGAATGTTGGGGTCGCGGATCGAAGGCTTCTTTATCCCCACCGGAAAGCATATTACCTTCCAGAATAAATCGGTACTCCTGATGCCATAAATAGGGTTCAGGCAGTTCGAGGACAACACGTTGAAATTGACCTTCTTGGATATCAACAGGAACGACGAACGAATGGTCTTGATAATCGAATAATAACACGTGAGGGATATTGTCGAGCGCTTCGATTTCTACGGGAGAACGATAGGACCCAACGTGTTTTAGGGGGCGTAAGATACGCTGCCTAGAACGTAACTCTTGCAGTTCAAATTTCAGAGAGGTCTGGCCTTGAATGGAAAGGCTACCTTTGTTGGTAAGTTTGGCGGCCTTACTCCCGTCGTCATAACGAAGAGCAAGGGCCTCGTTGTAAACCGCCTCAACTTTGTTTCGATTTTTGAGAGCCGTCCTTCGTTTAATCCAATACAAATCCGAAAGACCTTTTTTGGATAGGAGGTCGTCGGCGTTAAAGGCAAGGGCTTGAAGATAGTGAGAAATGGCTTCGCCAAAAACACGCGCTCTTTCGATTTCGGTTTCTTGGAGCTGGTCCTCTAGTTTCCAAAGATCGAGTTTTTCTTTGACCTCTTCATGGCCATGAAATTCTTGTCGATTTTGACGCACCCGATCGGCGAGTTTTTCGATAAGATTGCTCAGGGCCGAAAAAAGTTTTGAGGCGCCGTTACCCGCAATTCTTTTTTTATCGCCCTCTCTTTCACGGACATCGTCGAGCCATTTTTCGAGGTCTTGGGCGAATGCTTTCGCAGAGCTGTGACGGTTCTGACGTCGGTGTGACATGGCCTTCATGCAAATTTCTTCGAGTTCTTCAGGAATCCTCAAGGTTGGTGAACGTTGGCTCGGTCGAAGAAAGTCGCCTTCCTCGACAGCGGTCATAATCTCTCGAACGTTGGCTCCGGTAAAGGGAGATTGGAGGGAGAGGACTTCGTATAAGACGACGCCCAGAGAATAGATATCGCTTAATGCATCGACCTTATCGAGTTCTCCCCGTGCTTGTTCAGGCGACATGTAGGAGGGGGTGCCCATTGTGAAATCGCCCCTTTCTCGCAGAGCATTTTCGACGTGTGGGGAGCTTGCAAGTCCCCAATCGGTGAGCAGAACCTCACCAAAATCGCCGAGCATAATATTGTCGGGTTTGATGTCTCGGTGAACGACTCCCCGCGAATGGGCATAGGCCAGCGCTTCACAAACACGTAGGACGACGGTAATGAGACGGTTGAAAGAATAATGGGAATGGGTGGCTGTTTGGCCACTTGATTTTCGACGTTCAAGAATTGCGTCTCTGAGATTTTGACGGCGGACTTCTCGCATCGTATAGAAGAGTTCGCCGCTTTCTAGTTTTCCAACATCGTAAATCGGAATAATGTTTGGATGTTCCAACTGTCCAGTGATTTGGGCTTCGAAGCGAAACCTGCGCAGGGCTAGTCTATCGTCATTTCGTTCAACTGGAAAAATTTTCATTGCCACACTCCGATCGAGTTGTTTGTCGAAGGCGCGTACAACGCGTCCACCGCCGCCTTCACCTAAAAGGTCGCCCAGGGCGTAGCGGTTTTCGGCTTCACGTCTGGAAATGGGAAGCAAATCGGTTTGGGTTTTCATCAGGCTTGATTCTGAGAAATTCAAAAATGGATTTTTAGGGATCGATTCCACAACGCTTGTTTTTGCATTGCTACCTTGGGACTGAAATCTATCAGCTTCTTTTGAAAACATCATTGTTGTCGCAGAATCCATTTGGATGTTCGAACTTGCGCTATTTGATGAGATGATTTCCGTTTCTGTGTTCCCGGCGCCCAGTACGTCAAAAAGCGAGGGGTCATAGGCTGCGTTCTCGACAAGACCTTCACACTCTGCCAATTGCACCTTGTCGAGCCATCCTTCTTTTTCCAAATTTAAAGGGACCTTCGACGCGGCAAGATTAGTAACTATCTCTACCAATGTTTCGGCAGAGATGTAGGAACGCCCCAGCGCAGCAAGTGCAATTTTTTTATTCTTTTCGATATGGGGGTCGCTTTGGGTCATGGGCCAATGTTAGCTTATTTTTGTTAACGCGATAATAGACCTTTGAAAATATTTTGAGCTATAAGTGTAGCTTCGATTGGAAATAAAGGGCGATATCTTTGAGGATGCTCTTTTTTCCGCGATCATCATATACGCCCTTTTGCACAACGCGTGAGGAGCTTTCGGAGTATTTTGATGAGGTCTATGCCTCGTTGAAAGCCCGGGTTTAGGTAGCCTTACAAATTTCTTCCCTTTTTTTTGTGGGGGGAAAACACGGGCCCAAAGACCCGTTAAATCAAAAGAAAGATTTTGTCTTAGAATCCATATCCAAGATTGATTCCGATGAGACTAGCGGTGGTCTCGTAATGTCCATCTTGCTTTCCGTTGGTAATATCACGACTGGTTAGGACGAGCATATAGGCCAAGTCGGCTCGGAAAGAATTCCAAGTGTATCCCGTTCCGGCTGTGATAACGGCCCGATCGTTACCGGGTAAAGAGGGCGCTACATTTTCATCTGGAATCGGCGACATATCAAAGGCCGCTCCAACACGGACGGGCCAAGCTTGTGTGATTTTATACTCGGCACCTAGTCGGAAAACGGGAGCATCAAACCAGTCGGCTTGAATGGTGCTTGTCGGAGGATTCGTTTTATCGGTGCCAACATCACAACCTGTAGCACCAACAGTGCAGGGTTTGGTGAATTGAAGATCGACCTGATTATAGTTTGACCAGGTCGTAAATCCGACGTCGAGTCCAACGAAAATCTTTTCCGTTCTATATCCTACCCCGGCTGTAATGGCGTGAGGTAGGTGAAGCTCGGTACTCACTTTTTGATCCACAAATGTGTTTTCAAAAGGCGTTCCCTCTTCTCCTTCAAAATGCGCGTCGCCATCAAAGGCAAGATCGAAGGCGCTTCTATAGTTCAAACCAAAGGAGAGGTTCTTCGTCGGTTTATAGAAGACAGCAGCCGTTGCGCCGAAAGCAATCGAGGTTCCTCCGATATGCGCTTTTACTTCCTTGTCATCACGAAGGATATTCGTGTTTTCAAGTTCAACAGTTCCAAAAACGAGCTGTCCACCAAGGGCCAAAGAAAGCCCAGTGTTTCCGATTTTATAGGCGACATTCGGATTAACGTCGATGGTCTGCAGGCGTTGACGTCGGATCTCTTCACGACCCACCCAATCGTCTTCGTATTCAACGGTGAGTCCATAAGGAAGCGTGACGCCGATACCAGCCACGAACTCGTCCGTGAAAGGAAAGGCCAAGTGAAAATTGGGAGGCGGTAAAACGGCGTCCACTGTTTCTGCTTTCTCGGATCCGTCGGGGCTTTCATAGGTGATCTTTGGGATGATAACCGTCGTTCCGATGTAGATGTTGAGCCCCTTCTTCTCCGTCATCGCTGCGGGGTTGAAGTAGGAACTATTAGGCTCATCTGAGTTGGCGGTTCCGACGCCGCCTAAGGCGGTCGCGGTTCCACTATGCGTGGTCACGGCGAAGCCAGCTGCGAAAGCGGTGCTGGAAAAAGCAAGCGTACTCAACGCGAATCCGGTCGCGAAAAGATGCTTGTAGGTTTGGCTCCGATTGGAGCTCTGAAATAGGCAAAGTGCTTTGTTTTTCATGTGTATCTCCTTATCGATTTAAACAATCTGTTGCTGTTATTACGTTTCCACTTCCGCTGAATGATGCAGCGAGGAAATCGGCGCCTTGCTCTCTTGCACAGGCGGCCGCCTTTCCGTTCACGGCATCTGTTGGATCCAACTCTACAACGAACCCGTGGGCTACGCCGGCGGGGTAGGTTGAATCATCCAAACTCACGCCCATTGTCTTTGCGACGAGGGTTGTTCCTGTATTTGGAACGACGGACTCATCGGTTACCATCTGGATCATTACTTCGTTTGACGGAAGGTCTGCGCCCTCAACGAAATCATCGCTTTGGGTATCAAATAGGATTTCCTTCAAGGTCGCGTAGCATTCTACGGTTCCAGGCTTTCCACATTCGTTGGCAACAGGATCTTCGACAATCGTATAAGGGGCAAAGGCGTAGGGGTCTACGTAATCTGCCAACCACTGAATGAAGTGAAGGGTTTGCAATTCAGCAAAGGATCCCGAAGGAAGGCCGAGGCCATCAAAGAGGGGACCGAAGGCTTCACTGTTAAGCAGCAGGTCTGAGAAAAATCCGCCGCCCACGTTGAGAACGGTAGTTTGCACGTCGCTTTCAATGGTGACAAACATGGTTCCAATGAAGGAACCGATGCTTTGTCCAATGAATCCAATTTTGGAATCGGAGTTCGAAAAGTTTGTTCCAAGCGCCGTATCAAAGGCACCTGTTTTGATGAGCTTTGTCAAAATCGAAAGGTCGCTCGCCGTTTGCATAAAAAGTGACTTTACAGCAACGAAATCTTGAGAAACAAAATTCATACCCGAGGTCGGCGGGTTTACATCAGGATGCAAATCCACAGAACCCACAATACGCCCACCATGAAGGGGAAGATCCATGGCAATCGATGCAATACATTTTCCGGCAAGGGCATTCGCATAGGCTAGACCGATACGTTTTCTGTAGCCGGTATGACCGTGCTGAACGATGGCGACGTCGAAAGGTGGCGCACAGGTTCCGGTGGTTGCAGGAACGAAAAGTGAAACACCGACAGGTTGAATCGAGGGCATATTACCGGATAAATGTGCCATGCCATCTAGGAACCAATAGGTGTTAAATTCCATATTCCAGTGAATTTCTGCAAGGTTGGAAACATCAACTTTGACGCCCATTTGGTCG
>JALSKP010000739.1 GCA_026988815.1 Myxococcales bacterium
ATAAGTTCAACAACTTAACTAGGTCAAGGCCGAAGCCAATAAACCCACAAGCTAAAACGAAGTCCCCCACCCTAACCCTCCCCCAGAGGGAGAGGGGATCAGAATCCCACCGAAAAGGATCACACTACTCACCGAGCGATTGCGAATCCAGGAAGTGTATTTTTACCTCACGAAATGGTATTTTGATCGTTAAACGGGGCACGGCGAGGATTTACTTTGAACAAGAGAGATTGATTTTCCGGAGGAGAATCGGTGCCACATTTAGTGAAAGGAATATTCAGTAACGATGCTTATTATGCCGCTTAAGGAATTAGAGCGCCAACATTTGACAATATCTCTTTTCCCTGGGTTTTAGTACAGTGATAATCCGAGGACGCAATAGTCCGACGGAATCCAATTACGAGGTTTCGATATGAGTTTTCTTTTAAAAATATTTATGGTGACACTATTTTTTTCCTCTTGCGGTTCCGATGTTAAGCCGTCACCACGTCGCGATATGGAAATCAAAGATAGGCAATCTGATATGGGAGAGGATGTTTTTGTTGATCTTGACGACCAAAAAGATCTTGGTGTTTCAGCGGATGGTAGGACCCAAGATATGATGGACATGGGAGCGCAAGATGAAACCCTTCTCCTTGAAGTCAACGCCGATCTTAATAACGGCGTATCTAAAGATATTGAATTTACGGTTCCTGAAGAAGCGAAGGCTGTTTTTGTGCAAGTGATTGGAAGGGGGGCGCAAGCCTTTACTTTGTCTTCGTGGAAAAATGGAGATAAGTCCGAATTGGTGACTGAGAATTGGGTGGATACAACCACAGGATCGCTTTGTAAGGAGTGTCCTAATCGGGTGTTTGTTTCAGAAGCTGTTTCAATTTCGATGGCCCCAAATAATGATAAAGTGGAACTCAAACCTGGCGTTCACCACATTCGAGTATGGGGGATAAATGCAGAAGAAAACCCATTGAATACACAAGTTCTAATACGAGTGAAAATGCGAAATACCACTCCACCAGAGAACGCCTCTCTTCTTTTAAACTTACATTTTAGTGGTGCCTATAATTTAACTGCCCAGAGTGCTCAATCAGATAGAACGTTTCAGTCTGCGCTCAACATTATGAAGGATGTATACAAACAAGGGAAAATTAACGTCAAGGTGAACTATTTTGATATCGATCCTTCTTTTCAGATTATCCCCGACATTGGCACGCCAAATAGTGATTTATTGAAACTCTTTGCAATCAATAAACCGGAAGCAGATCCCAACGGAATAAATATATTTTTTGTGAAGGAGCTTCAATCAAGCACCCCAGTTCGAGGTAAATCCGGAGGAATCCCAGGACCCTTGTTTCACGGTAGTCTCATGAGTGGTGTAGCAATTGCCTTAAAACATAAAGTAACCGACGGATTCGTAATCGCTCACGAACTTGGTCATTATCTGGGATTGTTTCATTCTTCAGAACGCCCTCAAACGATGATCCACGACCAACTTTCAGACACCCTAGAAAACGACGATACAAATCTGATGTTCTACGAAGTTGCAGGAAGCAAACTTAGTTCCTCACAATACAAAGTGATTAGACTAAACCCATGGGTTCAATAATGAAAAAGAGCACATCGATCTCGATGAAGGTATAGAAAGCGGGTCCAGCCACCGTGGTGGGATTTCTGAAACGAAACGCGACACGGCAATCAGAAGGTGGGCGGATGTAGGACAAAAACTTGGCAAGTGCTATTTTCGTGTTATTTCTTATCTATAGCGACGTGACATGGAGGTCATCAGATGAGTATGCGAAAACAACAAAGAGTAAACTGCGATATCATTCTCAATAATTTCGGCGGCGAAGGAGAGGCGAAAATTTGTCGTGCGACGAATATTTCTCTAAGCGGAATGCGACTTGATAAACTTTTGGATCCCTACCTTTTTGGTGCAGGAGAGGAGAAAGTTCGTTTGGAAGTAGAGCTTCCTGGCGATTCGGCTCCGATTATTATCGGAGCGAAGAAAGTTTGGGATTCCGAAGAAACATTTGGTGTAAGGTTTACTAATATTTCTCATAGCCACTTTGTACGCCTTCGTTCCTACCTAAGTGGCGATTCCTTGGTGAGCCAACTCCCTGTTTTTTAACCTTCTAGGGAAACGCAGGATCATAAATCGAATGCCGCTCATCAATCCAGACGAAAAAGGTGAGTTGCGCGAGGCCATTAACTTTATATTTGCTGCAAAATTGGAGTCCCTTTCCAACCAAAAACCCAGCAACCTACGGTATTGGACATTGATTGTATTTTTGGCAGTATGGTTCGGGATTCTTAGCAGCTTGAATCTTCGGGAAGTGCTAAACTGAGATATGGTTTGGTTTCATTTCGCACATGATACAAAACATGCTGAATTCTCCGAGTATCAATGACCTCACGAATGTTAAAAGGGAAGCCCATAAACCGGTATCTTCGCATCTCCCAGACGATTATAGATTGCGGCAGCGTATTCCTAAGGCTGAGTATTCAGTGATGCCTAGGAGCCCCGGATCGAGTGGTATTGGAAAGCTGAGCACGAGAATGACGTAGGGTAGCCCCCGTGTTTCTTCGCTCGGAAGAAAGTCAATTCTGCCTTCCTCCCAATTTGAGTTAAAATCGTAATCAAAAATTTGGCAGCGCAGGAGATCTTCTTCTATTTCGCCAAGAACATCGGCGCCATACCCGGAAAGGTTCGTATATTTTGAAAGAGCGTGAACTTCATAGGATTCCTCTTCAATGCGAGCCTTGAGCTTTTCAAAAAGAAATCGATAAAGGGAGCCGAGTTGAAGCTCCCGACTTTCCAATAGGCAAAGTAAACGGAAGAGGGCGATAACCTTGAGTTCGCCTTCGGTCCTATTCTCAAGCCACTTTAGAGCGGGAGCATCGGGATGGATTTTCTCGATTCTGAGATGAAGATATTTATCAACAACGTGAACGATGCTATGACGGGATAAAGAGGACATGCTTGCACTTCAAGTGGTAAGAGAAGATACATTGTTAAGCGCGTTTTTTCCACCACCTTCTTGCAAGAAATATCATTGCAAAGAAGACGAGTAAGAAGGGCCAGACATTAGTGAGCCCTACGAAGAACCAGATGAAATTCTCCCAGCCGCGTTTAAATCCCTCCGAAAAATGTTCGGAAAAGGAGGTTCCTTTTGCTTGCACTTTTTGAAAGAGACGCAGATTGAGTGTCGACAAAGAAATCTGATTTTCGAGAACTTTTAATCGACCCTCATAGGACTCGATATCGGTCCGAAGTTCGCCGATTTGCTTTTCTACCTCTAGAATATCTTGCACACTGGTTGCCGAAGATAGTAACCCAAGATATCGTTTTTCAATTTCTTTCTTGGTTTTTATTCGGGTCTGGATGTCGTAATAAGACTCACTCACATCCTTGATTTCGATTTTCTTGGTCTTAAATTTATCGCCAGGTTCGAGTTGATTTAAGAAAGTATCAAAATGCATGGAGGGAATACGAATGGTTAAATTATGCTCGATCTGGGTTGGATATTGCTGCGTTTGGTCGGAAGAAATATAGGCGTCATATTTACTAAGTAAGGTGTCGATGCGCTGTCGCGTCTTTTTTAAATCCTCGCTTTGAAAACTCACGGACCCATTCTTGATGAGTTTTCGCTCGAAAGCGACATCTGAACCGGCGTCCTGTTTAGGTTTTTTCGGCGCTGCTTCTTCTTGGATATTATCGGCGGGCGCACCTCGGAAAGCATGACCCTCCATCTTATTTTCTGAACAATTCAATACGAACAAAAATACAATTATATATTTATACATTATTTATCCTTCTTCGTCCGGAAATCGGAACTATGAATCTAAACGTAGACGGTCAGAAAAAGATCTTTTTAAACGCAATTCTCTAGCAGTCCACGGGTTTGACGTCGTATTGAACCTCTATCCCATTCTTTAGATTTGAAACGCGTACGCGATAGACCTCATTTGGTGCGGGGGCCCATCCATCGAGTGTCATTTTTAAGGTGAATGGGGACCCGCTTCCGACGGCCATTCCGATGGTGACCGGCATTGTCATACCGTCGGAGAGGCGAACAATAGTCGCCCTCGTCGTCGCGTCTACGCCTTGGGTGAAAGAATGAAAAGACCAAACGCCACGCGTCAAGGCCATTGGAACGGGACCAGGATTAGGGTAGGCAACCCATGTTCTATCCGTTGACCCGCCGCGACCAGTAACCGCTAAACAATGTCCGCCTTGTCCATTGGCTTTCGAAAAACCAATTCCGATTTTTTTCAACGCGCTGTTTAGAATCCAACGTCGATGTCCTAAACTGGCAACGCCGGCGTCGAACATATAGGCATCCACGGCACGAGCCGCAGATGTTGAAAAGGTCTCGTTCGATCGGCTGGCCGCCGCCGCTCCTGCTTGAGTATAGCAGGTCCACGAGGTCGGAGGATTGTGACTCAGTTGAGAATTATAACTTAGCATTGCCGCACATTCCATTTGTGCCTGATGCACCGCAGTATCATCGACAACGTTTGGAAGTCCTGCCAGCCAACGGTAAACGTTGGTTCGACGAAGAGTGTCATCGATCGCCTCGGGAGGCAGACTTCCCGTACCGCAGGGCAACCCATCGGGTATCCATTTGGGATTTGCATTTTCGACTATCGCCTCTCGCCAGCGTGTACACACTTGGGCTTTCTCACGCGTTGCAGGTTCTCCTGGAGCCGCGAGTACGCACTCGTTTCCGGTGTCAACCAACCCTTCTCGGCAGATACATTGGTCCGTATTCAGATCGCAGGTTTGGGTGTCCGTACACGTATTTTGACAAGGCGGACCACCGAGATCTTTTTCCATCATATCGTTTGTGTTAGTATCAGTGTTTACCATGTTGGCGTCTTTTGGATCTCCACTATCTTTCGCTGCTCTTTGATCTGGGCGTCCAGAATCGGGATTCTTCGACCCATCCTGTTGGGTCAAGTCATGACGCTTTTCTTTTGGAGTGTCTTTCTCTTGGCCAGCTGAACTGAGATCGCCTTGGCAAGAAAGCACCATAAATAAGAAGGGAAGGAAATAACGAATCACGGCAATACTCTCGGTTGGGTCCATCCAACCTAGGCGAATTCTCCACGTTTTTCCACCTTTTACGCGGCAATGATTGGAAAGTAGTGTGATCCCTTTCTGAGGTATTTTCTTCCCTTGTAGGGGTCCCACCTCTCAGAAAATGAACACACCAGATTGAAAGGGTTTATTCTTTTTTCTTCAGTAAAGCGGCGAAAGGATTGTGTCTAAATTCGCTTTTTGGTTTTTTTGAACTTGAGCGTCTTCCGCCACGCGATCCACCTGTGTTTTTCCCTGTAGTTTTCCCGCCAGTATTATTTCCGCTAGAAGGACCATCCCCCAAACGCGCTGACAGAGAGATGCGTTTACGGTCCAAATCCACCTCCAATACTCGAACTTTCATACGTTGCCCTGCCTTGGCGACCTCGTTGGGGTCGCTCACATAACGATCGGCCAAACGAGAAATATGAACGAGGCCATCTTGGTGAACACCGATATCAACGAAAGCACCAAACGCGGTCACGTTGGTGACAATACCCTCGAGCATCATGCCTTCTTTGAGATCGCTGATCTGGGTTAGGTCGTCACGAAAGGCCGGCGGGGCGAAACTTGCCCTTGGATCTCGACCCGGCTTTTGAAGCTCGGCCACAATGTCAACAAGGGTAGGTTTGCCAATCTCATCGCTAATATAGGCGTCGATTTTTATGGTTCTCGCGAGCTTGGTGTTGCCTAAAAGCTCCTCCACCTTCACACCCAAATCTTTGGCCATTGTTTCTACCAGCGCATAGCGTTCAGGGTGGACAGCCGAGTTATCCAGTGGATGTTCGCTGTCACGTAAACGCAAAAAACCCGCAGCTTGTTCAAAGCACTTGGCGCCCAAACCGCTCACTTTGAGCATATCTTTTCGTGATGAGAAAGCGCCATTTTGATTGCGGTACTCAACGATATTTTTGGCGACATATGCGCCGATTCCGGATACGTGAGATAGAAGCGGTGCACTCGCCGTGTTGAGTTCCACCCCTACCGCATTCACGCAATCCTCGATGACTTCGCCGAGTTTTCGAACGAGTTTAAATTGATTGACGTCGTGTTGGTATTGTCCCACGCCGATTGATTTTGGATCGATCTTAACGAGTTCGGCCAAAGGATCTTGCAGCCGTCTGGCGATGGAAATAGCGCCGCGCACAGTTAAGTCCAGGTTTGGGAATTCTTCTCGAGCGACATCGGAGGCAGAATAAACACTCGCGCCAGCCTCGTTCACGCTAACAACGAATGGGCGCTCGTTTTCGGGAAGCGTTTTTAGGGCACGCTTGCAAAAGCTTTCCGCTTCACGGTTTCCAGTGCCGTTGCCCACAGCGATGGCGACCGGTTTATGGCGAGCAACCAAATTTAGGAAGG
>JALSKP010000740.1 GCA_026988815.1 Myxococcales bacterium
AGGTGGTTTCGGCTTGGGCTTTTTTCGCTTCGCTGCCGACCAGATAAAGTACGTCGTCTTCGATATAGGTTCCGACTTCGTTGATGACGGCCACTTTGCATCCCGTTCTCAATCCAGGATCGATACCAATCACACCTTTTTGTCCCATCGGTGCCGAGAGTAAAAGCGCTTTGAGATTGGTCGCAAAAACGGTGATCGCACCTTCGTCGGCGTTCAGTTTTGTCTCGACTAACACATCGGTTTCAATTTGAATCCGTAAACGCATGAGCGCTAAACGCAGCGCTTTTTGCATATCCTCGGCGAAGGGGGAAGTTTTTTGGAATCCGGCCAACCTTTCGAGTTCACGCTTTAGGGCATCGACTTGATTGTCTTCGATGTGAACATTTGATCGAAGAATGCCTTCGTTTTCACCACGACGAATGGCCAAAAAACGGTGAGAAGGAATCGTCTTCAAGGCTTCACTAAAATCTCTATATTGATCGAATTTCGTTTTTTTTGAGGTCTGCCCTTCTTTAGGCGCATCTTTGAGCTGGGCCGCGTAAAATCCGTGGGAGTGAACGACCTCTCGGACCTCTTTACGCGCGTCTGCATTTTCGACAATTTTTTCTGCGACGATATCGCAGGCCATGGAAAGCGCGGCGGCAATATCTTTAACGCCTTTTTCGGGATTCACAAAAGTCGCGGCGATAGTTTTCGGATCTCCGTCTTTTCCTTGCTCAAGAATCAAGAGCGCTAAGGGCTCAAGTCCGGCCTCACGCGCGGTTTGCGCCTTGGTGCGTCGACGGGGTTTATAGGGAAGGTAGAGATCTTCGAGCGCCGTTCGAGTGGAGGCTGCCATGATGCGATCAAAAAGAGCTTTCGTGAGTTTGCCTTGAGAAGAAATCGTATCGACGACGGTTTTTCTGCGTGCTTCTAGTTCCAGGCGGGTTTGCTGACACTCGCCGATATCACGAATTTGAACTTCGTCTAATGAACCCGTTTGTTCTTTACGATAGCGAGCAATAAAAGGGACCGTCCCGCCCTCGGCGAAAAGGGCGATAACTTGGCGCACGCCTTGAAGGGGGAGGTTTAAATCCTGCGCGACGAGGGCGGAAATATCGACGTCCTTTTCGAAATTTGGAGGCGAGAAAATTTCAAGAATTGGTTGAGTCGTGTCGGTGGAGCTAAGCTTGTTCATGATGACCTGAAAAAAAAAAGAAGCCGCAATGTATCCATTTGTCGGCAAGACCTCGTTACAAAAACCATCGCAGTGGTCAAGTCCATTATTGGTGAATTCGGGGATTTATTTGTTGGTTAAAGACTCAAAAGGCGCACATTGATACTTCGCGCGAAAAGTAGATCGAGGAGGGTTTTGGATTGCCATGGTCCGTTGATATGTTCGAACAAAGCGTGAAGCTTCCATGCTGCCATGATTTCGACCCTGGCGTGCTTTATGAGGAAGGGGGCATGGAAAATCTCTGGATCTGCGAAAAGTGGATCTCCAGTTGAAACATCGATTTGAAGCGGAAATTTTCCGTCAAAAAGAAGTTGGAATCTTAAGCCAGGCGAGATGCTTTCTTCCCAGATGGGCGTGACTTCAACCTTGTCTTTGACAGTAGAGCGGCGCTCATACCTCGATTCCATACTTGTCTAAACGGTAGATTAGAACGTGGCGAGGAATTTTCAGGTAGCGGGCCGCAGCGGATTGATTGCCTTTGGTTTTTTGCATGACGCGGGAAAGCAGGGCTTTTTCGAAGGCCACAAGGTCAAAATGATCATCAGGGAGGACGAAAGGGAAATCGTCATTTCCTCCTTTTATCGGAGGGAGATCCTCGGCTCCAAGGTGATTATCTGAGCGTAGGAGAATCATTCTCTGGACCAGATTTGAGAGCTCGCGAACATTTCCTGGCCAATCATAGTTGAGGCACCATTGCTCGACGGCGGGATCGATTTCTATATCGTCTTTAGTAAACAAGCGTACGAAATGTCTTAAAAGCACAGGAATGTCTTCTTTGC
>JALSKP010000741.1 GCA_026988815.1 Myxococcales bacterium
CTAAATTCGTAACTGCCTTAGGGATACTAAAGTTCGTTCTCGAATGGCCGACCTTCACGCCGTCTTGACCCGTAATCGGAAATGCATCGCTTTCTAACTTACTAATCGCGGCAGCAGATTTACTACTCCATTCATTGTAGGCTTTGAATTGCAAAGCAAGCTTGAGCGCGGTTCGGAAAGAGGTCAGTGCTTTTTCCTGAAGAGGGAAAGCATTGTCATCCAACGCGCCGCGAAATGCGTCTTGTTGGTCTTCGGTCAGCCCTTTGGGTAAGGGCATCTCGTAGATATTATCAGAGAAATCTTTGTACATTTGCCCAACGCGGTACGCGCTTGCCGCAACCCAACGTGGTGACTTCATGCCAATGACTTCGAGGTACATTTTTTCCGCTTTCTGCTCCAACTCGCCTTTTATCTTCAACGATTTGGTGAGCTTATTCATAGGAAAGGCTACCAACTTTGCCGCAACGAACGTGCGATACACACGTTCGGCTTGTAGGAAACGTGCCTGACCGGCCCAAAATGCGGCCTTCTTTTTGTCGTCGTCGCTCAATTTAGCGAACTCTTCCAATGAAGCGCTATAGAATTTATCGGAGCTTTTCTCCCATTTTTTGCCTTTTACTTTCTCTTCCAAAAGACCTCGCTCAAGATTGATCTCGACGCGTTCAACAGGCGTCACATCCTTACGTTTCTTGAACGCGTCAAAACGTTTAATCGATTGTTTCCAGTCTTTCTTCTCTTTTTCAAGATAGGCCAAATGAATCTCCAATTCGCGAATATTGTCGCGCTCTGGATAGAGCTTCATGTATTTCGAATACGTTCCAATGGACTGTTTGTAATCGCCCATCGCTTCGCGAATCACAGCGGCATTATAAAGTGCGTCGGCTGCCTTTGGATGGTCTTTGTATTTCACATCCTCGCCCTTCTCGTTTTTATAAGGCGCTGTTGTTCCCATTCTTTCAAAGTAGGACGCCGCTTTTTCAAAGTCGGCACGCGATTCGAAAATCGCTCCCATGACGAAAATCGCCTGAGGTGCGTGGCTATCTTTTGGGTACTTCGTCACAACGCGCTCATAGAGCTCAACCGCTTTCGTGATTTCGTCAGCCGCTTCTCGGGCCGCCGCTGCGTTGAATAGAGAACCTGCCGCATACTGCGATTTTGGAAACTCATCGGCGAGTTTAATCCAACGCTCAACAGCTTTATCGGTGTTATTGTTTTTCTTTAGGTTTTTCGCATCTTCGTTGATAGCGAACACGATCGCCGACTCAAGTTTTGATTTTGGCGTCACGTCAAAGATTTTTTTATCAAGAAGGTAGCGTCCCCACGTCTCAACCTCGTCCCATTTCTTCAAACGGTAGTTGGCCTCAAGAAGGCTGTTTCCAGCAAAACTTGCATAACGATGTTTTGGCGCGTTCTTGATAATGCTCTCATAACGCGGAACACATTTGTCGTATTGGCCGTGACTCTTATAAACCTCAGCAGCAACGAAATCGACTGTGGGGGTCACGTTTTCTTTTGGATACATTTCCGAATATTGATCGCTAGCCTCAACGAACTTTTGCTCATATTTAAGAAGCTCGCTTCTTGGAATAGGCTTGGTCTCAATACTTTCAGCTTTCTGATTGGTCGCTTTTTTCGCGCGTTGTGATTCGTCGTATTTTGACATTTCAACAAGAATACTTGTTGGGTGGTTTTTCTTCACCAACTCATCGAAGGCTTGAACGACGGCGTAGGCAGAATCTTTTACGATCGCATCGACTTCGCTTTTCTTTGCATCCTTGGGCGTCTTGTTGCTCTTATATAGATCGACAACTTTTTGGTATTGCACAGCCGCTTTTTCGAATTCGTTAAGATCGATAAGAAGAATTTCACCTAAGAAAAAGTTCATATCAAAGGCTGCCGCAGAATCAGGAAAGCGCTTAATGTAATCGCGGTAATAACCAGCAGCTTTTACATAATCTGGTTTAGCGCCGTTCTTCTGAGCACGACGATGGTAAAAGTTAGAAAGATAGGACAAGGACGCATCCACCAATAATGTTGCATTGGATTGCGCTTCCTTGTCGGACTTGTTCTTTGCCCACCACGTTCCCGCTGGGTCAAGATAGGCAGTGAAACGATTCATCGATTTTTCAAGCGCTGGAAGATCGTTCACGTTCTTCTTACGAGCAATAATGATCGACTCGGCCCATTGAGGAAGTTTCTTATCGTTAGGCTTTTCCTTAACGAAGAACTCAAAAATTTCTACAGCAAGTTCATCTTTACCTTGAGCCTCGTAGAGACCGGCAAGTTGGCCGATCTTTTTGAACATAAAGGCATCGCCTTTCTTTTTCTTTAAGTATTCGCGCGCTTCTTGCCACCCACCAGGAATCTCAGCATAGGCGATCACAAGGTCGTTTATGGCCTGATTCTGAAAACCAAGGGTCTTATTTGTACGTGACACAACCGCTTTAAAGGTCTTCACACTATTACGAAATTCGCCTTGATTGTAATAAACCCAGCCCAATTTGTAGAGTGAATAATCGAAAAGATTATGGCCCTTAAATTTAAGCACTTTAGCGTAATTATCTTTCGCAGCGCCAAGAAGTTGCTTCTTAAAGAAAAACTCGCCGAGCTCCAAATGGGTGTCTGGAATATAGCGTGAATTCGGGTAGTTTTTAACCAATTTCTGCAAGTAGTTCACCGCTGAGGCGCCCTTTCCTGCTTCAATAAGTCCCTTACCCAAACGATAGAAAACCTCGTCTAAACGTTGGTAACCAGGATATTGTCCTGCAATCGCTTTGTAAATTTGTTGAGGCTGTGAGTAATCGGCAATAGGCTCTTTACATTTCTTTTCATCCGTCGTTCCATTCTCGGCTGCGGTGAGGCATTGATTGTATTTGGAACGTTCACGAATGTATTCCCAGTTTTTGAGTTCCCAAAGGAGCTCCGCTTTTTGGAACATCAATTCTGGCTTGTTCTTGGCGTAAGGATTTCCAGCAATGATTTTATCAAGCTTTGAAATCATACCGCGGTTTTTATCTTCAAGCTGTCTTTTCAACTTATCGATGTCTTCGGGAGACATTTTATTGGTCTCGGCCTCAACATCCTTTGCGGTAATAGAGGGTCCATCGACCTTCCCAGCTTCCTTATCACGCTTATCTTTATCAAGACGTTTTGCGCGTTCGGCAGCACGCTTTGCGGCCGCATCTTTGGTTTTTTTATCGACGCTCTTCTTAACTTTCGTTTTCGAGACATCTTGTGAAAAAGCTTGCGCCGGTAAACCGATACACAAAGCTAAGAATAAAACTATTTTGAGATGTCTATTCATTGGTCGACACACTCCGTTCTGAGGCTACTTCTGAAGTTGGGAACTTCATCGAGCCAGTATTCACCTTCGAAATCCCATCGCTGCCAATCATCGGCAACAACGAAGAATGTTGATCCTGCGCCCGCAATTGCTGGCTCCCAATCAGGATTAAGAAGTTTCTTTTCCAATTGACGCTTTTCTTCTGAATCAATATCAAATTCAATTTGTGTGGCTTTTAACGACCAGTCTTCAAGCTCGCGATCAATGCCCGAAAGACGCTGTTGAACCAAAATTCCGCCTTCTTCAATTTTCGCTTTAAGTTGGCCGCTGACGTTGTCAAGAACCACCTGACCGAAATCACCCAAGGAAGAAATATTGGCCTCTAAGGCTCTTTTTTCCGACCGCAAGGTTTTGACAACCTGGTAAATATTGAAAAACCCTAAATCATCCAAAACTGCGTTATAATAGAGCTGCGGAAGACCTTTTTCGGAGGGTTTGTAATCCATCATCATCGTCCAATAGGCCGCCGGTTCTTTAGTTTCGGTTAACACTTTCTTTAAACGCGGAAGCTTATGTAAATATTTCTTTTTAAACTCGGCGAGGGCGATCTGGCTCTTTTCGAATTTACAAAGGTTCAGGTATACGGTCGACTCAAGAACGTAGAGATCGGGGAAGTACCATTTCGAGTAATAGGGACTATTGAGGGTATGAAAAACACCTAATGCACGGTTATGATCGTTCTTCAAAAAATAGGTCCACGCTTGCTCGAAGGTCGCCTCAGCGTTTCGGCTCGAATCAGCGGGAAGCTTCTGATAGTAAAATAACGCCACATCGTAGAGGCCCACTTCGTACCAAGTCCTCGCCAAAGCAAGATATCCCAGTTGGAGAATGTCTTGGTTCTCCTTTTTAGATTTCTCAGCCGACACGATCGCGCCCTGGAAATTTTTGAGCGCTCCACCGATATCGTTAACCGACTCGTCCAACTGGGCGATACCCATCACGTAGCGGGATTCGGGGTAATCAGCGGAGCCATCTTCCACATTTGAAAGATACTTGATCGCTAAATCTGCACGGTTGTAGTCGAAGAAAAACTTACCCATGTAATAGTTAAATTCGTTTTTAAAGTCGTCGTTCTTATCGCCGACATAAAGCTTTGTAAGTTCTTCTAATACCGGCGGACGGTAGCCCACTTTACGCGTGAGAACTTGAAGCATCTTGAACGCTTCTTTGAAGTGTGGTTTCTCAGATCCTGCCATCAAAACTTCCAAAAGAGGCCGAGAAGCACCGGAAAGAATGCCTTGTTGGTACAGTGATTTAGCAAGACCAAACTTGGCCGCATACCACGCATCGCTTGTCGGCTCGGGATTCAAACTAAGGAACTCCAAATATCCGCGCGCCGCTTTCATATTGTCGCCGCTTTCAACGTCAGACTTATAATCAGCCAATTTAGCAGTCGCTTGTTTGAGCTGTGAATCTCTGACAACGGCATCGTCTTTGGCTTGATTTAATTCTTCGGCTTTTTTGACAATTTCGTTTTCACGTGCCTTGGCCTCAGCTTCACGGGCTTTCTTATCTTCCTCGCTTTCGTCCTCATTGGGCGCAGGTGCGGGATCAAGATTCACATCCCCAGTGCCTTTATCGTCTTTTACCTCAGGTGCTTTTTTAGCCCCTTTAACACGACCAGAAGACTTAAGATGGGAAAGCACAGCCTCGCTCAGACCCTGAAGTCGGAGTTCACCCAACTCTTCGGGTGTTAAACTTAGCTCATCGGCCGAACTAGAATCAATTGATGCGATGAGTGCTTTGTCATCCAAGCCCAACTTTGCCATCTGAATCAATTGATTTTTATCGATCGCAAATGCGTTGGTCGCAACACTAAAAACGAGTGTTGCTGCTAAAAACCCAATCATGCGTGTGACGCGATTTCTCATTTCTTTCCTTTCAATCAGGTCATCCACAAGGTGGATAACACTCTATAGTTCACGGTTTAGGAACTAAAATAAATATGATGCACCGAGAGAAAACTCACTCGGAACTTTTAATCTTTCAAAGAACCCACTCGCACTTTCTGACTCAGCGCCAGGGTACATGTAGAATCTTCCGTCCAGACGTATCGTCACGTCTTTGGTCACAAAGAATCCGACACCACCGCCGAAGACAAGTTCCGGACTAAATTCAGTGGAGGAACTCTTATGGTCCACACTTGGTCGATCAACCTGGACCACACCCGCACCAAGTGCCAGGTTCAGGTCAAAGTGCGAAAGCTTAGTATTAAGGAAGGCAAGCTTCCCGTACAAGGGGCTCCAAATGAGGACCGCATTTGCGCGCCAGAGGAAACGGTCTTCCAAATCCGTGGTCACATCAAAGGCGTCTTTGCGTTCCCTTTTAATAAAGTCGGTAATTTCGGTTTTGTGTGTAAAAATCTGCAATCCGATATCGCCATCCGAACTTGGTGTTCCCATAAAGGTTCCGCTAACTTCAAGCGAGGCTTGCTCGGAGAAATGGTATTGAGCACCAAGACCAATTGGGTTGTACCAAAAGAAGGGCTCACTGGTGAGCAATCCCAATTTCAAAGTAAGCGCAAAACGCCCTTCGCGTTCGAACATTCTGTTTTCCAAAACAGGGAGTTCACGTTCGGTCGTCCAATAATTTGCGAGTTCTTTTTCCACGTTTTCCTCTGCCATAGCAGCGGAGGAGCTAAACGCTGAAAACATGAGAACTGACAATAGTAAAGTATTTTTCATCATCATGTCCTAAAAGAAATAGCCTAATCCGAGAGAAATCTCAGAGGGATTTGCAACGCCACCATTTACTTTGGCAAAAACGAACTGTCGAAAATCGAGTCGCGTCACCAAATGCTGGCCAAGATAAAAGGCCATTCCGGCACCAAGCGCGCCTTCGGGTTTAATATCTGCATCTTTGGGCGCATTGAAATCCCGCTGCGTTTGGGTAATCGCAAGACCGGCGCCGGCAAAGAGGTAAAAATCAAAATAGCTTATCACGCTGTTGTAGAATGCCGTTTTTCCATAGAAGGGGCTCCATACAACACCAAAATTCACACGAGAGGGAATGAAAAGTTTTCCAACGTCCAAACCTTCTCGATCGCGTGCGGGATTATCAAAATCAAAGGCGTAGGCGACCTGCTGATCGGCGACCAACACTTGTTGCGCTGAAACGCCCGTGTCTTCTTGAATCGTATCGGCCAAGCCCTTGTCGTAGGAGAAACTATAGGAGGTCGACAATTCGATCCCGATATTTTCTAACACAAAATAATTGAGCCTTAACCCAACAGGAACGTAGGATTCAAAAATATTGTTAGGAATAATTCCGCCGTATAAGGTCAACGAAAAACGTCCGTCTTTTTGGAATGCACGTTTTTGCAACGAGTATACATCGCGCATGGTTGACCAATAAAGAGGATCGGATGGGTCCATTTTCTGATGAGCATCATCCTTATACGCCTCTTCCCCTTCCTTTGCTGCTTGAACAGTTGAGGATTTCTTTTTAACGGCCGTTTCAGAAGCCTTGTCACCTTCCTTAGCAGGTTCGGCGACTTTTGAATCATCCTCAGGGATCTCGTTCAACGCTCCGTCGATCAAAGAATCCGCGTCACTTTTCTCGCCCGATTCCTGAGCTACGAGTGGTGTGCTTAAAATGACCGCTGCAAGCAGGAAGGGCCATGCTATGAAATTGCGTTTTCGCATTTTCTTCTACTCCTAATTAAAAACAGGAAGACGGGTATCACGTGCCGCTTCTACAGAATTACTTCGTCCAACCCTACTCAATTCCAATGTACTTGTTCGACCACCTAAAGTGACGCCAAATGTTGTTTGGAGAAGATAGCTTTCGTCCGAGGGGACCAACGCATCTTGGAAGGTATTGATTGATGTTTCGATCGACCAGACACCATCCATTGTAAGAGGGAGCCAGTCCAAATTTTCGCGAATCGATCGACTATGACGACCATAAATATATCCTCCCCCACTTTCACACGCAATCGTTGCGTAGTCATGGATCGGACCAAAACGTGTATCGGCTTGGCGAGTGGGAAGACAAAACTTCGCCCCTGTCGTGTAAACCGATGGCTTTTCAACCGACGCGTTTCTTGCCGAAGCATACAAGGTCGGCTCGCGACAAGCTTCAAAGTTTAGACACGACGAATCATCGGTACAAGGGGTTTGAATGGGGACATTTTCAACAGCGGTGCTCCAATAATCAGTATCATCTCGAAAGAGCTGGTTGCCGCTGCTTTCCACCGTGACATCTGGGTCAAAGTGGACGAAGTAAATACGTACCTTTCCTTCTTTGGCTTTCGCCGAGATGGTTTCAGGAGAAAAATTGGGACGACGAAGATCATCTGGACCATCGACGATAACGACCAATGTTTTGTCGTAATCTGCGTACTCGGGAAGGGCGAAACTTTCGTCTAAGAGTTTATCAATCGCTTGATACACATTTGCACGCTTTCCACTCACGACCGAAAATGCTCCAATTGCCGCTTTGGCACTTTCGGCGTTATCGGTCCATTCATTTAGACCCGATGATTCTTCAACCAAGGAACGCACATCCGATTGTGATCGTCCGGCAAACTCCCATAATCCAAATAGGGTCTTTCGCCCGTCCAGAGCGGCAGTAGCACGACTGTCGTCCCATCTTGTAATGAGTGAATTCAAAGAACTTCGACGTCGGTTTCCCGAATCGGAACTTCTCGCTTGAAGGCGGCCGACATCTTCGCTTCCATCACCCACACCTGAATTATCGGTGTCAGGAAATTTTGCGCCGAGATCAACGGGTAACCAGCCTTCAACCGAACCCGAATTTTCTACCAAAACGGCGAAAAGACGATGTTTGGTGCGATCGGAGATAAACTCAAGATCGCCAGAAAAGGCAACATCGGTCGTGTGTTGACATCTTTTTGTCTCAATCCCAGTCTCGGCTGTACACACAAAGTTCGACGCACTGAGGCGACAACTTCCGTCTGTACAATCTAAGTCGGGGCTTTCAGATAAGGCTGGATCGAGAAGTTCAAGATCGCTATCGCTCAACTGAACTTCCTTGTTTCCTACCGCTTCGCCTGGGCGAACGGCCGTGTTATCATCCGCTCTTAAGACGAACTTGAAATTGGCCTTCCCG
>JALSKP010000742.1 GCA_026988815.1 Myxococcales bacterium
AAAAGGCACCCGAGTCCCCTAAACCGCCCAAGCCCATCTTAGCGCTGTCAAACCCGCCGACGCCGCCTCCCAAACGGCCACAGCTCGATAAGGGAGGACGGGTGGGCCCCGAAAATGTTAGCAGCCTCGCCATCAGCTTTGAGTCCAATGACGCTGTTTCGGGGGCTCCAGAAAGTCCAAAAAACATCCCGATTTTTGTAGATCCATTGGAAAATAATTTCGACGAGGATTTCCATACTCGCCATATTGAAGCCAGTGCCAATATCTTAAAGAGCAGCAAATCAACTGAGTTTCCAAAGAAGTATCCGCCCAAGAAAGGCGATATCACCAAATACACAAAGATCGTAAAAGAAGCCCTCGACAAGATCGATTGCGGAGAGCATCGTGAGAGCCTTGAAAAAGTTGTTCTTGCTGAATGCATAGGGCTCGGCCCGATTGAGGCACTTTTAGATGACCCTGATGTTTTTGAAATTTTTGTGCATAAATTCGATCAGGTTTTCATCAGAAAAACCGGCAATCTTATTCGAAACCCCTATTGTTTTAGTTCGCCTGAGTTTTTGAAACTCACCTCGTCAAGGCTCCTTGGTAAATCGGCAGGTCCCATTCAACAAGTTACTTTTGATGATGGAACCAAAGTATCGGTAACCCTTCCGCCGCTCACCGAGTCCCCCGTTCTTACGATTATTAAACCAAAATCAATCAAGAGTTCCTTTGATGAACTCGTTGCAGACCGTAGCATTAGCGCCTCAGCGGCAACCTTTCTCAGAAACGCGGTCGCTGCCGGAAAATCGATTCTCGTCGCCGGACCTCAGAAGTTTGACCGTTCAACCCTCGTCTCAGCTCTTGCCGCTGAACTCCGAGACGGCGTTCGAACCGTCGCCATAGAGGATAGCGTTAATCTCGCGCTTCCCGAATTTGCAATTCGTTTAAACAACGACTCAAGTTCGGACGTCAATCCCGTTATCGCAGCGCTTCAGATGCATCCCGATCGCATCATTCTCGATTCCTGCGATGTCTCCAATAGTTACGATTGGGTGAACGCGGTATCCAGTGGAACGGCTGGGAGCATCGCCTCTATTTTTGGTACCGCGACCGACGATGCGCTAGGTCGCCTGAAATCGATGGTCCTTCTTGGAGAAAATCGTCTCAGCCCACGTGGTGTTCGGGAACAAGTCTCACGGGCCGTTGATATCGTCATCACGCTAAACCGCACTGAAAAAGGCTTCCGGGTCCAACAAATCAGTGAGGTCGGCGGGGTCGATTTTGACTCCTTTAGAACACATGATGTTTTCTACTATCGGACCTCGGGAGCTGGCGCTGCCTTGCATCCGACTGGATATGTTCCTGAGTTTTATGAAGATCTAAAACATTCAGGTTTTGATGTAGAATTTAATATATTTAGAGAATAAATGTTCATTCTAACTGTTAAAAATTCGGCGGGACAAATCGTCCACAAAAGAAATTTCGAAAGTGGATCCTTCGTCATCGGAAGAGACGATGGCTGCGATCTCGTCATCGTATCAGCTGGTGTCAGTCGAAAGCACGCTAGGATTTTCACCCAACAAAACCGGTGCCTTATTGAAGACCTTGCCAGCGCGAATGGCATCATCGTTGACGGTCAAAAGGTGATTGGACAACGCGACCTCGGAACGGCCAGCCAAATCCAAATAGGCGAGCACTTCCTCTTTCTCCATCAAAACGATGCAAAGTTCGATATTGGAGCAACCCTTTTTGTCACCGACGATGATCAGCATTGTAAATTGGTTCGTATTAACGATGGTTTTGCCGGAGAAGAATACAATCTCTCCGAGGTCGGAAACACGATCGGTAGAATCGATGAAAATTTTATCCTATTGAGCGATAATTCGATTAGCCGTCACCATGCCCAAATCACACGAACGGGATTTATTTATAATCTCAGCGATTTGCAAAGCTCTAACGGAACAAAACTAAACGGAAAGAAAATCAAAAAAAGCGTCGAACTCACACCTGGTGATCGTATCGAATTTGGAAATCTTCAATTCGTTTTTGTGATGGGTGGGACGGAGGTTAATCTTAAAGATTACCGAGAAGTCAAACGCTCCCCTCTCCCGATAGTCGTCATTGGAGCGCTCATTTTTCTGGTCGTTCTTTTCCTCGCTTTTTCTTCTAATGACGTTGAAGTTGAGAACAACGACGATACCCCTCAAAAAGTTGAAGAACCTTTTGCCACCAAAAAAGCACGTGCTTTAAAATGGATCGCGTCCAAAGAATACACTAAGGCAATTCCTCTTCTCCGAGAATTACGTGCCGTCGAAGATGGATTGGAAATCAATACCCTCCTTGAGAATACGATCTCGGCTGAGAAATCAGGGAAACTCCTCAACGAGGCCAACCGTCTTATTGAAGCAGACGAATATTGGGCTGCAATAGATATCCTCAAAACGGTCGAAACCGGAACGCCTGCAAGAAAAGTAGCCGATGGTCAAATTCAAAAGTTAGAAAATATGTTGGCAACACGGTACAAAAACGAGGCTGATAAATTGACCATCGCTGGGACGCGCAAGAGCCTCAAAAAAGCGCACGACGAGATGAGAAAAGCGCTCTCCATAAAAAAAGATCTCAAGTGGATAGTGCAAATGCGAGCCATCGAAAGTCGGCTCAAAAAAGAAAAAATAAGGTTTATTAAGTGGAAAAAACCCTAATCTTCGTTTCGTTCCCCTATCAATTCATTGAATGGATGGAAAGAGCGTAGCGTTACTTGGCCCACGTCGGAGATGAGTAACCTCCACCCTTGGTCAGACGTTTCTGAATTTCACCATCGAGTGTCATCATCCAGAGTCCCTTTCCTCGTCCGCCACGGGAACTCGTAAAGACCACATATCTTCCGTCAGGACTAAAACTTGGGTCCTCATTGTTTCCCTGATCTTGGGTGAGACGTTCTATCCTTCCTTCTAAATCAGAAACAAAGATATCAAATCGCCCACGTTTTTCGCGTGCACTAAACACAATAGCATCCCCTTTGGGTGACCATTCTGGCGACGTATTGTATTTACCTTTGAAGGTAAGTCGCTTTTGGTTGGAGCCGTCTGCGTTCATGGTGTAAATCTGTGGCGTTCCGGCGCGCCCTGAAACGAAAGCGATTTTGGTACAACTGGGGTTCCACGAAGGGCTCGTATCGATCGAGGCTTGATTTGTTAAACGCTTGACAAGTTTACCATTCTTCGCATTGATCACGTAAATATCCGCATTTTGTCCACCCATCGAAAGCGTCAAGGCAAGCTTACCTCCGCAGTATGAAGCGCCAGTATTTTGTCCTCTTCTTGACGAAATTTTCTTCTTCTTTCCGCCCCGCGAAACCCAGAGATCGGGATTATCATGTGCATAACTCGTATAAAAAACCGCGCCGCCAGCCATGGTTGGGAAAAGATTGATCGATCGATTTTTAGTAATACTACCTACATTCGATCCATCCATATCCATTACGTAGACTTGTTTTCTTCCTTTCACTTTTCTTACATAAGCGATGCGCGTTCCAAAAATGCCCATCTCACCGGTATAATATTTTACCACCGCATTGACAAAAGCATGTACTTTTTTTCTCACTTTATCTTTGCCCAAGCCAGCCTTCCAATCCAGTTTGGCGCGTGCTTTTTTATCCACAAGGTACAAGCGAAGATCCAAAGAAATGGTTTTTCCTGAACGTTTTACCTCGCTTTTAATCAGACCTTGGGCGCCGACATTAAACCAGTTTTGGAAGTTAATCTTTTTCTTGTCCATGCCCTCAGCTTTGGGATCAAAGAAAAAACTATCGTTGGGAAGAACTTTAAAAAGTCCACTCAGATCTAAATCACGTCTGAGAATATTCTGGACCATTCGAGCCGTACTTTTATCCGACGAATATTTGGTGTCCGGAACCGCAAGGGGAGTCAGAATTCGCTTCGCTCCACCCTGAATATCGATATCGATTCCCGAATCATCGTCCTGTGCAAATGCCAATGCAGGCATGAGCAAAAGGATGCATAAAATAATTAGACTATTCTTCATAACTACTCTCATCTAACGTCCCGTGTACTTCCACTTTTTAAGATTTAAACCTTGCTTAATAACGGCGGTTTTGATCTCTTCATCTTTAGGTAAAGGAAGCGTGTGCCGACCACCATTGACTTGGTAGCGTTTTAAGACCCGCTCAATACTCGCGTTGAATTGTTCGTTTGGACTCTTCTTTTTAAATCGATAACTCACAATACTTCCTGTCTTAGAAATCCTTACATAGACTTTAACTTTGCCCGCTAAGGCCTGTGCCTCGTCCACGGTAATAGTAGACGGGAGGGACCAGTGTTTATTGAATTCCTTCAATAATTTTGTGGCGTAGGTGTTCATCATCGATTTCATCGCCGTGCCGCCGAGCATCCCCTCTTCCTTTCCTTCCGGTGCATCCTCGTTCGTTGGACGATTGGGATTATGTAAATCACTCAATAAATCGGCCATACGTTTCTTACGTGCGTCAGGCTCGACCTTTGTATCGTCTTTTTTCTTCTTGAGATTAATCACCGGTTTATTGGGTTGGTTAATGACAATCTCTTCAGGCGGTTTGACTGCTTTCTCTGGGTTAGGAATCGTTGGTAGCGCGTCCGGCGCTTTCTCGACCCCAAGGGCCAACAATTCAACTTCCTCAAATTTCAACATCTTAGGGGCAATTTCCTCTTCCAAGGCCTCGTTAGCATCAAGGGTTCCTACAATAATTGAGGCGACCAATACGGTATGTAAAAGCACTGTGACAAACGCACCAATAACGATTCCCGTTGTATTTGAGCGATGGGGAACGTAGGGAGGACTCACTTTTTCCCCTTCGATTCTTCCAAGTATTCTGGATTGGTAATCATGCCAATTTTTCCAATACCGGCACGTTTTATCTTCGCCATTGCACCGACAACAAAACCGTAGGGAATCTCAGTATCGGCAAGTAAAAAAAGTTCGCCCTGCTCTTTTAGCTTTTCGTTCTTACCTAGCTTTTCACCCAAGGTCTCAAAACACGATTCAAAACGGTCTTTTTCTGGAAGATCTTTTTTAGAGGAACAATCCACGAGCAAGGTTTCGCCAGCCCTTACCTTTAAGTTTTTATCTATCGTAAGAATGAATTTATCGGTGGTTTCAGGATCAATACGATTCGCATTTTCCTTTGTGACAGGAAGATCCATCTCAACGGCTCTTTTATCCTTGTTTTCTTTTTCGATCATGGGAGCGGAAACCATAAATACAATCATAAGGACGAGCATAATATCTACCATCGGGGTAACATTGACCTCCGATATCATCTGTCCATTATTTTGACTCATACTCATGATGGGTATCCTTGGTTTCTATCAACAAACATCATTTGAAAAAATGACGTTTGACGATGTTAAGAAAATCATTCGAAAAGTTGTCCATCTCAGAACTCAACACTCGAATTTTACTCAAAAACCAGTTGTATGCAATTCCGGCTGGAATAGCCGTCACCAAACCTACACCGGTAACCACCAACGCTTCGGCAATGGGTCCAGCGACCACATCAATGCCAGACGCCCCTGCAGCTTGAATGTTCACGAAGGCGTTCATTATTCCCCACACCGTCCCAAAAAGACCAATGAAGACGGCGTTTGACCCGACCGTTGCGAGAAAAGGAAGCAAGGACTCAAGTTGGGTAATCTCAGATGACATCGCTCGCCTTAAAGATCGTTCGATATTCTCGATACCTCCAAGTTGGGTTTGTGAGGCCTGGACGTCGGATTCCGCATTTTTGAGTTTTGAAAGTTCAATGTATCCGGCTTTAAAAACCTGTGAAACCGGCGAACGGGGAAAGTCTTCGGCTGATTGATAAATTTCATCCAAACGCTTGGATTGCCAAAAAATATCGAGAAATTTCTGGGATTCGTTCTTCGCTCTCATTAAATAGAAGCCCTTCAAACCAATCACAAACCAAGAAACTAACGACAAAAGCGCAAGCAAAACCAAAACGCCCATCACCACTCCACTGGCCTCGAGCATGATTTCTACAATACCTTTGGGATCGGGTTTGGGTGTACTTTGGGCTGTCACCAACTGTACGAAAATGGATTCGAACATTACTATCCTTCTTAAAATTGAGAATCTTTACGACCATTACTTATCATGATTCCCCGACAAAGCGAAGCCCTTCACACATTGTGGTAATACGAAAGAATCTCGCCCTCTCTATCCGCCTGAACCTGCGTGACGATGCGGCTTCGATGAATGTGTTTCCGATCACCGACCTTGACACTAAACAGACGTCCAGTATAAAAATAGCCAAAGAATTGGGCTTAGGAGCATAGAATGAAAATTTCGGTGAGTATTGATGTCTCAAATTTAGAAACAGCAGAGCGCTTTTATACCAATGCGTTGGGCTGCAAAAAAGTGCGGGGCCAAGGCGAGATGGTCGTTCTTTCGGTAGATAATGCCGATATCTATTTACAAGAGAAGGAGGAGGGATCGCCAGCCTTTAAATCCAGCGAGATAAAACGTAACTATAAGCGTCATTGGACGCCTATCCACTTGGATTTTCTCTGTGAGAATATTGATGAATGGGTCTCTAAAGTTGAAGAATATGGAGGGAGCCATGAAGGTGGGGAACGCGGAGAATGGGGGGCGATCGCCTATTGCGTCGACCCTTTTGGAAATGGCTTTTGCCTCATCAACGAATAGCGCATTCACCCAACAGGCGAGCACAAGGACACAGAAGGCTCTCGATTGGGATAGGTTTCATTTAGAACGAAACTGAACTGTGGGACGCGACCCTCTGTGGTCGCCCTTAGACCCTTTATTTACAGACGATCCATGGGTTAACCACTACGAAACATGGGTTTAGAGATGAAAAGACAACCTCTACAGGGCCACGCATTGGCAAACATCGACGGTTTTAATCAGCACCAGTGATCTTTTTCTGAGGAATTCGAAAGTAGGAAAAACGCTCAGTTTCGGAACACCAATCAGACATAAGAAAGCAGGACTCCGTTTGCGCAAAATGAATTTGTTGTCATAATACCGCTCCCTTAAATCGGATTATTGTGCCTTCAGATAACGTCAAACAAAACCTCGACCTTATTCTAAACGCGCAATCCGACTATATTTTATTCTTTGATTCCTCCACTCAACTTATCGAGGCAAACCAGCAATTTCATAACAACTTCGCGATCAAGGACAACGCGTTTTTTTCCTTATTTACGACCAGCGATAAAAAAAACATCGAACGTGTCTTGCGCGAAGGTGGAGAATTTACCACACGTATTGAAACCCAAAACAGAAAGAGATGGATCAAATGGTCCCGTATCGCGGGACCGCCGACCAGCATCCTTAAGGGAGTAGACAAGAGCGATTATCACCGCCTTCTCGAAGAACTAAATGAGGCCAGACGAGAAAAAGACGAACACAAAAAAATCGAAGACGTCTTGCTTGCGAAAATAAATCACGAGCTCAGAACCCCTCTCAACGCCATCATCGGATATAGCCAAGTCCTTCTTAGAGCCAAATGCCTCTCCGAAAAAGAGATCGATCACGCAGAAAGAATCCGTCATAATGGACGAAAATTACTCATGCAAATCGACAACGCCCTCTCCTTCTCAAAAGAAATGCGAGCGTTGGATATTGAAGAACTCAACCTCTTTGGACTCATTCAAAGCGTGGTTGATGAATTCAAATTTTGCGCATGCGAATCGAAAGTTCATTTCTCGTTACCAAGCGAGAAATCCCTAACCTTCGATGCCGATTTTATTGGAATGCGGCAGGTGTTGAGAAACCTTGTCGACAATGCCATTAAATTTTCAAAATCAGGCGAGATAAAGTTTCGCGTTAAATCTGATGAAGGACGATTGTTGGAAATTCACGTCGTGGATGAGGGTCCTGGAATCGAGTCCGAAGGTGAAAATATCTTCGAACCCTTTTCCCCAATCGCTGGTGTGAATAGTATACTCGTCAACGATTGCGGTATCGGACTGGGGTTATCTTCCTCGCGAAAAATATGTGAAAAAATGGGATTCAAACTTGAATTCGATAGGTCAGGAAAAGGAAGCACCTTTACCATTGTTTTGGATTCTTTCTGATCCTTAGTTCCTCTACCTCCCGCCCTATCAACGCGAAAAGCTCACCTAGTAAATAAATGGATCCCAGAACTAGCGCCCTCGGGGACTCTTCTAGAAAATCTTCTAACGCGCCAAAACGCGCGATCGGCATCCACTTCTCTAACTCCTCTTTCCCAGCTGCACGGTGGGATTTGGGCCGAACCCCCCAAATTGCTTTATTCAGATCCGCCAACAACTCCCCCATTTTTTCTAAATTTTTATCCTTCATCGCACCAAAAATAACCACCTCAAAATCATCTCGAGATAACTCATCTAAACAAGATTTGAGACCCAA
>JALSKP010000743.1 GCA_026988815.1 Myxococcales bacterium
CATCTCGGTTTGTTCCGATGGAACATCGGTCCAATGGTCGCTCCCAACGAACGAAATCATGTGGAAGGCCGGCCAGGCGATCAGTGCTGGTATCAAGATCGGGGAGTCCTCCGAACTTTACGCATACATGTCCGAACTCGATGCTTCCTCGGATCCCGCGTCTGAACCTGAAGTCGAACTCGCAGCTCTTCCTTCTTTACAATCGCCGACGAAAAGCGGTGAGACAGAAGTCCAAATCGACGAGGGGATCCCAGAAAATGCCTTCTCTGGCTTTGAAAACACGAAAACCGAAATTTTATCAGAAGGAGACATTTTAGAAGAGATCTCCGAAAAGGCTGAACAAACTGTCATCATAGAGGATCCATTTGCGCCTAGAAATAGTGAGGCATCGGAAAGTAAATCCGACAACCAAGTCGAGCCTGAGGACGCGATCGATTTAAGCGAGGCCTCAGAAAAGTCCAACGCATTGTCGGAGGCATCGGAAAGTAAACCCGACAACCAAGTCGAGCCTGAGGACGCGATCGATATAAGCGAGGCCTCAGAAAAGTCCAACGCATTGTCGCAGGCATCGGAAAGTAAATCCGACAACCAAGTCGAGCCTGAGAACGCAATCGATATAAGCGAGGCGTCGGAGAAGCCTAACGCATTATCGGAGGCCTCGGAAAGTAAATCCGACAACCCCATCGAGCCTGAGGACGTAATCGAAACAAGCGAGGCGTCGGAGAAGCCTAACGCATTATCGGAGGCCTCGGAAAGTAAACCCGACAACCCAATCGAGCCTGAGGACGTAATCGAAACAAGCGAGGCGTCGGAGAAGCCTAACGCATTATCGGAGGCATCGGAAAGTAAATCCGACAACCCAATCGATCCTGAGGACGCGATCGAAACAAGCGAGGCGTCAGAAAAATCCCACGCATTATCGGAGGCCTCGGAAAGTAAATCCGACAATCCAATCGATCCTGAGGACGCGATCGAAACAAGCGAGGCGTCAGAAAAGTCCAACGCATTGTCGGAGGCCTCGGAAAATAAATCCGACAATCAGGTCGACGAGGTACCCGACGTCGCCGAAATATTAGAAAAATCCGACGCCGTACCAGCGGCATCGGAAAGTAAAGTCGAAGACGAAAAAGAAATCGTCCAAGTGAGCGACACCTTCGACTCTCCGCCAGACGCCATAGACTTGGACAGTTCCTCTGGGACAGAAGCGGGAGACTGGAACCGTTCCTTCGCTGAACCCAAAGAAAGTGGAAAATTCTCAAGTGAAGTCGTCGAGCTCTCTCCTCTAGCAGCGGCAGATATCCCCTCCGAAGTCCTTGATTCGATGATAGACGAAATCGGAGGTTTAGAAGGATCCATCGATTGGCACGCACATGAGCACCGTAGGTTTGGGGCTCCAGAAATCTCAGAATCTATCGTGAGCGATGTTGCGCCTGAACCACAAACTGGCGAAATATCCTCACCCAGCGGCGACTTCCTTCTCGATAGCATCGTCGAAGAATCTCTGCCGACATTAGCAGGTTCAACGACTCGCGATTCTATCCCCCCGGTTCTTGAAATGACGCAACGCTCTGTTTCAACGATAGAACTTGATAGTGAAGCCCTTGCCGAATTTAGTGAAATTTCTTTGGGCGAGAACACCGCAACAGCGGATCAGGCAGCGCCGCCAGAGCCAGAGTCCACGCGACAAATGCGTCCCCTTCAAGCGAATGAAGAAACAGCGCAAAACAAACCGCCTTTACGTGCTCCCAACGAGCCTGTGGTTCCCAAAGATTTTCATCTCTCAAAGAATCAAGTCGAGGAAGTCTCCATCGCCGAAATTTTTATACAGCGCAAACGCTCATCTTCTTCAGGAATGGGTATCGTTCAAAAAAATCATCCTCTGCCCACCCATTTTGAAAAACATGTGTCGATTCGAACGCCTCATGAAAGTGTGTACGGTATCGCAATTTCGCGAAACGGCGAACGTATTGCAAGCTGCGGTGGATCCCAACTTTGTATTTGGTCAAAGAACGGAGAGCCCATCCATCAAATCGACGTTCCCACGGCGGGTTTAAACGCCGTCATGTTTACCTACGATGAACGTATCATCGCCGTTGCCGGAGATGACGGAAATATCCATCTTTGGTTTCTACCTGACGATGCCCATCAAATCATTCAACACGCGGTTCTTGACGCGCGCCAGGTCTGGGTCACCCAGATGGATATCTCAGAAGATATGAAGACGCTTATTAGCGCTGGCTACGATGGGACGGTTCGCGTTTGGGATCTCTCAAGTGGCGCGTGTCTGCAAACATTGGAGGGTCATACCGGACCGGTAACGGGCCTTTCATTGGGATCGCGCACCTACTCTTCGGGAGCAGATGGAACGATTCGAACATGGAACGATCGTTGGAAACTGGTCGATGAACACCATGGGTTTGATAAAATCACGGGCATCGCGGCCCATGGCCCCTATCTTTATGTAAGTGCTGCAAACGGAGACGTGTTCTCCTCAAAAGCGGGCAAGCTTCTTCCCCTTCTTCGCCATCGTGGAGAAGCACGTGGCATGAAAGTTCGAAGCGACGGCATTGCGGCCTCTGGTGGAGAAGA
This sequence comes from Myxococcales bacterium, assembly GCA_026988815.1. GTDB lineage: Bacteria > Myxococcota_A > Bradymonadia > Bradymonadales > Bradymonadaceae > CALJNB01. Next base: position 2,590 of record JALSKP010000743.1, read on the forward strand.
CGGATTGGTCATGTTTTATCAACCCGATTTTGCAACCCCCTACGCCGTTCTAAAAATTGAAAGCGCTGTTTGGGATTTTGCCTTCAATCGAGAAATATGTGTTGTCGCGGGCGATGACGGAAGAATTTATTTAAATCGAGCCAAATGAAACCTACAACTTTATCGTACCAGTCTGAACACCAACGCTTGGAAATAGAATGGGAGGATGGGAAAATTCAAATCTTTCCCGTCGATATTCTTCGTGGATTTTGTCCCTGCGCAACCTGTCAGGGTCACGGTGGAGGTTTACCCACCTTCATCAAGCTTCAACGCCCACGAGGATTAGAGATCGAAAACATCACGCCCGTCGGCAACTATGGCATGTGTGTTATTTGGGGAGATGGACACGATACGGGCATCTATTCTTTTCGAAGTCTTCTTCAAATCGATCTCGATTATTACGCGCAGACCCAGCCCGAAGAAGGCGATGTTCTTCAGCTTAAAAAATAAAGAAATTTTATTGGGGAAGACGTTCGGGATGCGTTGGAATACAGGAATGAAACGTATCCCAAGGAAGATCGTCTTTTGCATCGGGATCTGCCGGAAGCCCAAGCTTTTTTACCTGCTCTTCGGCGGTGTATTCTGCGTGAAAAGCATTTCTAAACGCATCTAATTTCCCAGCCACAATCGAGGCTCGAAGCGTAGACATGAGGTTTTGATAAAAAGTTAGGTTATGGGTGGTCGTAAGCACCGAACCGAGGATCTCTTTTACACCAATGAGATGTTTAATGTAGGCCCTAGAAAAATGTTCACAGGCATAACAACTACATTGTGAATCGATGGGAAATTTATCCTGACGGTACTGACCTTTGGTAACACGGAACCTTCCGTGCCTGCCAAAAACCACACCCGAACGGGCGAGACGAGTGGGTAGTACACAATCAAACATGTCGATACCTCGCCAGACCGCCTCGACGATATCTTCAGGATATCCGACGCCCATAAGGTAACGTGGCCTACCTTCTGGTAAATGAGGTTCAGCCGCATCAACAGCCTGCATCATCAAATCGAGTGTCTCGCCGACGGAAACGCCTCCGATTGCATACCCTGGTAAATCATGGTCGATGGTAAGTTGAGCGGAAACAACGCGAAGATCATCGTAGACCGATCCCTGGACGATGCCGAAGAGAGATTGGTGTTTATTGGTCATCGTTTCTTTGCAACGTGCTAGCCATCGATCGGTTCTGTAGATGGCTTCCTGAGCTGCCTTATAAGTGGTCGGAAATTCCACACAAACATCAAAGGCCATAACGATATCGGCGCCGAGATTTTGTTGAATCTTCATGCTGATTTCAGGCGTGAGTGTAATAGGCTTGCCAGACTTTTCGTATTTAAAGGTGACGCCTTCTTCGTCCAGTCCGATGCGAGGCAAGCTAAAGACTTGGAAGCCGCCCGAATCAGTGAGAATGGGTTTATCCCAGGCCATGAAGGAATGTAGTCCGCCCAGTTTAGCAATCAATTTATCGCCAGGCGCCAGATTGAGGTGGTAGGTATTGCCCAGACAAATTTCGGAGCCGGTATCGGCGAGTTGTTTGGGTGTCATCCCTTTTACGGTCCCCCGGGTACCGACCGGCATAAAGGCAGGAGTTTGGAAGGTGCCGTGAGGAACGCTCACGCTTCCTCGCCTTGCTCTGCCGTCTTTTTTGATTAAATCGAAATGTAAACTCATAGGGGTCCTAAAGGCATGGATATAGGGCATTTCTTCGCTCAGCCTTCTCCACGAAAGCAGCGCGAAGATCAACAGCAAATATTCTTGCTCTATGATCAATTTTTTTCAGATGGGCTTGTGTTATTTCCACTATACGTGAACAATCACATTCAACGAAATGTTGGTTAGAAGACGCTTGCATTTTGGGTCGAAATTGTTAACAAGGTCGTTCTGGAAGGACCAGAAACTGACTATCATGAAACGGGCAACAAGCGATTAATATGGACGACGCGCTTCCACAACTACCCAAGATCGGCGACCTCGTTGCAGGCCGTTTTCGTATCGTAAGCCTCCTTGGGACAGGCGGTTTTGGGACCGTATACCGAGCTCTACAAGAAAATATTGGGAGAGATGTAGCGTTAAAATTTTTAACGCCAGGCATTGCCAAAGATCCTGTTAACGTTGAACGTTTTAGGCGAGAGGCCTTCCACGTAAGTCAGCTCCGCCATCCAAATACGATAACGGTTTATGATTATGGTCAGACCGAAGACGGTTTGATTTATATGGTCATGGAAATTTTGGAAGGTATTTCTCTTGCCGATTCCATCCAAGATGAAGGGGCGATTGCATGGCCTCGCGCCTCGCATATTTTCATTCAGATATTAAAGAGTTTGTCCGAGGCCCACCGACGCGGATTGGTCCATCGTGATCTCAAGCCAGAAAACATTTATCTTTGCGAACTCTTTGGTGAGCAGGATTACGTCAAGGTTCTCGATTTTGGCGTCGCAAAAATGACCTTAGAATCGGACGATGATTCTGAGATGAAGCTCACCAAGGCGGGAAGAATTTTTGGAACGCCAATGTACATGGCCCCCGAACAAGCGTGCGCAGAACCGATCACGCCCGCAACCGATGTTTATGCATTGGGGCTGCTCATTTTTGAGATGTTGACGGGGCACCCCCCCGTGACGGGTCGAAATCGTATCGATGTGATCCACAAACAAATCCGTGACGAAGTTCCCATTCTGACCAAAGAAATGATCGGGACAGCGATGGGTAGTTTCATTCGAAAGGCGACTGAGAAAAAGCCGAGCGAACGCTACCACGATGCGGCTGAAATGTTGGACGGTTATTTAGATACCCTCCATGAACTCAATATTCGACCAAGTGCGAAGGGCGCGACCCGTCCCGAAATTTCGATTTCTTCTCTCGTTCCAGAAATGTCGGCCATAGAAGAAATAGAAATGGAGTTGAGTCCCGAAGACGAGCAAGCCGATGATGTGACAAAGGCTTATCCTTCGGATATCGAACTTGAAAAACTTGTAAAAAGTCCCATCAAAGTCATGGACAATGACGCCTTTCCTACCACCGAGTATAATGCGCTCTCGGAAAAGCTGATTAAACAGGAGAAGGAAAAGCAAAAAACTTTTGCTGAACGACCCCATTCTAAACCTAGATATGAAGTACCTTTGGTTGGTCGGAGTAATGAAATCAATGCTTTGGGAAGTTTTATTGCCAACAACCTTCGTATTCATGATGGCGTTATCGCTCTCATTGACGGCGAAAACGGTTTGGGGAAAACTCGCCTCGTCAAATCCTTGGCCGATCATTTTAAGCGCATCGGAATCGATTCAAGTATGGGGAAATGTAACGCACGTTCCCCCGCTCTTGAGCCCATACGAGAGGCCCTGCGTGGTTTCTGGGGACTCAAGCAATCCGATAGAACGCAGGTTCATCGTACAATTTTCGGAGATTTTTCGACCCTGGGACTCACAGCCGAAACAGAGGCGATTGTTCGTTTTCTCCACCCCGAATCGAACAGCGATCCCTCGATGAATAATTCTGGCGCGCTTTTGGCAAGTCTAGAAAGAGTCCTTATCAAGCTATGCGAAAGAAAACCGCTGGTCTTGATTATTGAGGATCTTCAATACGCCGATAGCGCCGCATTGGAATTCATCGAGTATTTATCGCTAACCATGCAAACTCAAAGTGTTCGCTTTGCAATTCTACTTACGATGCGACCTGATGCTCCGGTTATTAACCCCAACATTGATTCGACCTTTCGAAAACTTACTGACCGACTAGGCGATCGTTTCACCCGCTCCAAATTACGTCGTCTCTCAGGACGCCGCCTTGTAAAATTATTGGACGCTATTCTTCCGCTTGAACAACGCCTCAAAGAACGGGTCGGTTGGCTATGCCAAGGTGTACCTTTACACGCGATCCAAATCATTCGTTATCTTCAAAACGAGGGGCAATTAAAGCGCATCGATGATCCAAGGCGTGATCTTTGGACGCTTCAAGTTGGGTCTCCCCGAGATATTAATCTTCCGCCCGATCTCATGGAGTTGATGAGACTACGGGTCGAGCAAGCCATCGATGGAGAATCTCAGGCGGTCTTACGTGGTTTGCTGGAATGGTTGGCCACCCTCGGGATGCGTACGCCGGTGGATCTCCTTAGATCGGTACTCAAAGAAAATCAAAACCTTGAATCTGATCTCGGAAAACTTC
>JALSKP010000744.1 GCA_026988815.1 Myxococcales bacterium
AACCACGATCGCACAGTGGGAAAGCGGCACACGCAAACCCAACGCCGCTGCTAAAAAGCTTTTGGATGTTGTCAACCGAAAGGGAATTGCTGCAACCCGAAGACTATTCGCAGGCTCGTGCGTCGCTCTACCTCGTCCATCCATGGACTCGTATGACGCATTGGGACAGATCGCGACGGTTGATGGCACTAATAATCTAAAACACCATTAGGTTTACGATGGTCCGCAAATCATCAGAGCTTTTGATGGAAACCGAGCGCTACAATGGGAAGCGGTTTGGGTCGACATATCGACCAACTTTATGCTTTTCAAGATGGCGGGTAAGGGAACGACTTCAAATTCGACGGAAACGGCCATCTAAAACGTGACCTCCGGTCAGTTATTTGGTCTCCTTTACTCACATTCACGAGACCCTCGGTCAGGTTTGAAGTCGTTCTCGACTCGGTCAGATTCGAAGTCGTTCTCGACGTGAAAATGCATCGGCGGATTGAATGGTTTTTTATCCGCTTTCTTTCTTAACGAACAAAAACCCCTTATCAGTGATGTCGAATATTTCATCTTTATCGACACGAGCAACAATAAAATTGTGGTGTTCTAATTCTCTAATCACCGCAGTATATTTCGAGAAAGCTCTATACGACTCAGTTCCGAATTTTTCATTCCCAACCTGAATTTGCTGTCCACCTAAATATGTCGCTTTAATTATCGGTGTGTTACCCACGACTGCTTTACGTAAAATGTCCAGCGCTAAATTTGAAAGTCCTTCTTCGTCGTCAATAAAATCCGTCGTTCCTTGTTTGTGATTTGCCCGTTGTTCGGCTTGTTTTTTCCAGTCTACCAAATTTTCTTTCGTAACTCGCGTGGACGGAGAATTAAAATCGGCTGGTTTGTGACAATTTCGACAAAGCCAAATTCCATTTTCATAAGATGCGCGTTCGGCATCTGTCATCTGCTCGTCATACCTCGCCGAATTTTTTGTCCTCCCACATATATGAGCAGCTTCACCTATCGATGTGTCGGCTTCAGTCTCGATTCTACACGTTGGTTTCGAGCACCGTCCACCGACTTTTTGTTTTAGTTTACTTCTCGTTTTCTCTGTAAATTTACCGTTCGCCATATAATTCTTAGTTGTAGTTAGGGTATTTTCTTTTTTTTTGATAAATTCGTATATTTTTTCGATCCAGATTTAAATAGTCTGGATCTCCCAGTAAATCAGCTTACTAGTTAAAACGCAACCCTGGGTTCGTTTGAGGATCTCTTTTTATGTGTTGATGTGGTCTAGCGATTTGAACTTACGTCCAATTTCCCCCCCGACCCTACGGCCAATTTTGAGTTTCCCTTGGCAGATAGGGATGTCGGAATTTCCAACGCCGTTAGATCTTCTACACCAGCCATGTCCGCAAGCATTTTGTATAGGATGAGAGCATAAATTGAAGCGCCAATAATTCTGTCCTAGAAAAACGACTTCAAATTCGACCGGGGGTCTCGTGATCGCGAGTGAGCAGGCTGATTTTGAAGTTCATCAACGTTTACTCCGCATTGAAAATAATCAAACGGGGCTCGATGAGCGGGCAACATGTCCAAACTTATTGAACATGACGCATAGGGACGTATTAGGTGTGGATTGTGGAGATTATGAAACCCTTGGCCTTTACCCTTAATGCGCTGATTCTCCGTTGAACACATCCTATAAAATCTGCGATTACCGTATCCCCCTTACCTTTTTGTAGATCTTAAAAATATAGTCGTCGAGTTTATCATTTTTCAATGCTCTTTTGGAAGGCCCTCTCAAAATCCAGTCGTCGTAACCTGATGTGGACACGCGCATGACGCAACACAAGATGACGACGCTATGATTTGTTTTTTCTGCACGAACCAAATGATAGCGACTCGCTTTGGTTCCCTCATAAAATACCGAGCTTCAAGTGTCGGAACCTATGAAGGCGGTAGTTTTTTTATATTTCACGCTCCCCCTAAATACTGATTGTTTTTCGGCCCGTGCCTCGCTTTACCTACCATCATCCATGGACGTGATCCTGGAAAAAGCGTTCGCGACCATGGAAAGGGGCGCACGAAAATGTTAATAGGAGGCGCTTAGATCGCCGGAGTTTTTTATGACCGAATCATCGCTTTTTCCATTTACAGATCATTTTATTGACCGCCATATCGGCCCTTCAGCAGACGATATTTCCGATATGCTGGGTCTTCTTGAACTCGATTCTTTAGAGACCTTGGTCGAAAAAACCCTTCCAGCCCAGATCAGACTCAAGAAAAAACTCGATCTAAAAGCGCCGATGTCCGAACGCGAGTGCATCCAATATATGTCGAGCGTTTTTGCTGAGAACCAGTCCTTTATTTCTTTCATTGGAACGGGATACGCGGACACGATAACCCCCCCAGTTATTCAGCGAAACATTCTTGAAAATCCAGGTTGGTATACCCAGTATACGCCCTACCAAGCCGAGATCGCCCAAGGCCGTCTGGAAGCGCTTTTTAACTTTCAAACGATGCTCTGCGATCTCACTGGAATGGATATCGCCAACGCGTCGATGTTAGACGAATCAACGGCTGCCGCCGAGGCAATTTCGATGGCTATTCGTACCCATCGCAAAAACAAATCACGGAAATTTTACGTCTCCGAACAATGCCACCCACAGACGATCGAGGTCATTAAAACGCGAGCGCGTCTGCTCGACATCGAAATAGAAATTGGTAACTATGATTACGATTTCACACAATCCTTAGGTGGGGCTGTTATCCAAACACCGGATACAAAAGGCGAGTTAATCGACCTTGAAAAAATCGCCTCAGCAATTCACGACAATGGTGGAGCCTTGATTGTTATTAGTGAACTCATCGCCCTCCCCTTGATTGAAGCGCCAGGTCGTTTGGGTGCCGATATTGTTGTCGGAAGTGCCCAACGTTTTGGTGTGCCACTCGGATATGGCGGACCCCATGCTGGATTTATGACGGCCAAAGAAGCGTACAAAAGACAGATGCCAGGTCGTATTATTGGGCAGTCCATCGACGCCGATGGGAACCCTGCTCTACGTCTTGCGCTTCAAACCCGCGAACAACACATTCGCCGCGAAAAGGCGACATCAAATATTTGTACTGCGCAAGTTTTATTAGCCGTGATGGCTTCCATGTACGCGGTTTACCATGGGCCTCAGGGTCTAAAGAACATCGCCTCACGTATTCATCGTATGACAGTTAGCGTGGCAGAACTCCTGGAAAAGCTTGGCTATTTCTCACCTGAGAAACCCTTTTTTGATACCCTATGTTTTGATCCAGGCCCGCAAAAAGAAGCGCTTTTAGCGGCGGCTAAGTCGGCCGGATTTAATTTTCGACTCCACGCCGACGGTCGTCTAGGGCTTACGATCGACGAAACCCATAACGATGAGATTCTCGAAAAACTGGCCCGCGTTTTATGTACCGACCAGACGCTAATCGGTCTTTCGAAGTCGGGAAAAACCCACATTGCACATCATCAAAGAAAGTCAACTTACCTACAATTTGATGTGTTTAAAAACTACCATAGTGAGACCGATTTCTTGCGTTATATGCATCGACTTCAAGCCAAGGATTTGTCGCTTGTAACGTCCATGATTGCGTTGGGTTCTTGTACAATGAAACTCAATGCGACAACGGAAATGCTTCCTCTTTCTTTTGCCAGCGTTGGCGCAATTCATCCTTTTGCCCCCTTAGAACAAGTAAAGGGATATACAAAAATGTTGCATGAGCTAGAAGACATGCTTTCCGAAATCACGGGAATGGAGGCGACCTCTTTGCAACCTAATTCGGGCGCTCAAGGCGAGTACGCGGGTATGCTTGCCATCTCGGCCTACCATACCTCGCGAGGCGAATCGTCGAGAAACATTTGTTTACTTCCCGCTTCTGCGCACGGCACCAATCCGGCGAGCGCGGTGATGGCTGGCATGAAAGTGGTTATCGTTAAATGCGATGAGGCAGGGAATATTGATGTTGCCGACCTAAAAGAAAAAGCCGAAAAGCATAGCCAACATCTTTCTGCGATCATGATTACCTACCCCTCAACCCATGGCGTATTCGAAGAAGGGATTACGCAAATGTGTGACCTCATTCACGAACATGGCGCGCAAGTTTACCTTGATGGCGCGAACATGAACGCGCAATTGGGTTTGTCGCGTCCGGGCGATTATGGAGCCGATGTTTGCCACCTCAATCTTCATAAAACCTTTGCCATTCCGCATGGAGGTGGCGGTCCCGGTATGGGCCCCATTTGTGTGAAGCCCCACCTTGCGCCTTTTTTGCCTTCCCATCCTATTATCGATAATGGACGCAATCAGGTGGGCCCCGTTTCGGCGGCACCCTGGGGATCTGCCAGTGTTCTCCCCATTCCTTGGGCCTACATTTTAATGACTGGAAGCCAGGGATTGAAAACCTGCGGCGAGGTTGCAATCTTAAATGCAAATTATATGGCCAAACGTTTGGAGAAGGATTTTGATGTTCTTTATCGCGGCGCCAAGGGCATGAATGCACACGAGTTTATTCTCGATACACGCGGGTATAAAAAGACCTGTGGTGTGGAAGTTGTCGACATTGCAAAGCGTCTTATGGACTATGGTTTTCACGCACCAACAGTGTCTTTTCCAGTCCCTGGAACGTTGATGATTGAACCGACAGAATCGGAGTCCAAAGAGGAACTCGATCGTTTTTGCGACGCCTTGATTTCCATTCGTAAAGAGATCCAAAAAATCGAAGATGGCCATTGGCCACAAGATAATAATCCGCTCAAAAATGCGCCCCATAGCGCGCAAATGATAAGCGCCGATGAGTGGGATTGTCCCTATCCAAGAAGCATTGCCGCCTTTCCTTCCGATGCTGTGAAGGCCTTTAAGTTTTGGCCTGCAGTTCGTCGTATCAATGACGCCCATGGCGACCGAAATCTTATTTGTTCGTGTCCGCCGACGTCAAGTTATCAAGACTAGTCATACCTACAACAGCAGCGAGGCTATATACAACGCCGAGGTAGGAGCCAACCCAAACAAAATTGAAAGGACATTGCAAAACTTATCTTTTCAACCATAATGGTGAGACCAGACCAACCTATATACCGGATCCCAAATGAACTTTCGTCTCATCTTATGTGCGTTCATACTTATGTCTTTCTCTTGTGGCAGTACTGCCACGACCACTAAAATGATCAATGGGAAGTCAGTTGTTGTGGACAAAAATGGAGAACCGGTAGAGAGCCGATCGTTGGGAAAGGCGTCAGATCCATCCGCTCTACAGAGCGGCCCAGAGGGAAGCGAGGTCATCTCGATGATTTACTTCTCCCCCAACCAAAAACTTTATTTAGGAAGCCAAAGCGGGCACCTCGTGGAAGTGGACGTGGACGCGCAAAGGTCTAAGGTGAATCGGGTTGCCCAAAAAAATGGTATCGTTGCAACATCGCCTGACGGAAATTTTGTGGTCATCAACGCCGATTCGCCAGCCGTGATGGGTGTGGATGGAAGCCTAGTCTTGCAAATGGGAATGGTAAAACAATTTGAAGCGGCCGTTTTCAGCGGAGACGCAAAAACTTTATACGTGGGCGAACGTACGGGTAAACTTCGAATCTGGGGGCAATCTCATAGTTTTGAGAAACAGGGGAAAGGCGAGCGTTTGGAGAACTATCTTAATCGCCAAGCGCCGGACTTTTTGGTGACCTTTGCGAGCATTGAAGGTCCGATCGCCTCGTCGGGAAGGGGCATGCTTTTTGTCGCGGATTCGGAGGGTATCATCTCGGCTTGGGATCCCAGCAAGCCGGGCGAAATTCATCGTCTCATGAAAGTCAAAGGCACGGTGAAGTCCATGCAAGCGACCGCCCAACATGTGGTCACAACGTCTAAAAGTGGGTTCTTAAAAGTGGGACGCGTCGATCCGCCGAGCTACTTTCCGTGGAGCAAAGATGTGCGCGCCGAGTTTGCCGCGATTAGCGAGTTTACGGGGGACGACTTTGTATTCCTCGACGCCCAAGGTGTGAAGATGAAAAGTATTGAAGAGGGGAAAGAAAAATGGGCGCTCGATCTTCCCGAGGGGCCGCGATGTGGTTTGGACGTCTCTGATGATGGACGAACCATTGCCGCATGTATTGGTAACATGGTTTACCTTATTAGTGGGTCTGGAAATTTACTCTCCCAGATTTACATCAAGAAAGAACTCGTCTGGATAAAGTAGATTTTTTCATTTTCGGTCAACGATTTTGGACCTATGGGAAGAAATTTGTGCGCTAAATAACCCAAACAACCATACGTAAGCGACTAAGCGCTCTTTTTGAGAGCTTCTTCTATTCTCTCTTTGGCAACACCGCTTACGTTACCTTTATTTTTTTCAAGAAACTTTCGTGCTTCGGGAACGCGGACGCCACGCTGCAAATCGATCAAAGCAAGTTGTGTTTGCACCGAACGAAGATAAGGCGAGCCTTTTCGAAGAGCTTTATACATTTGCTCGGCCTGATCGTACTTTCCAAGCTCGTACTTCACATTGGCAAGATTAAAGTAAAGGCGATCGCGGAAAGAGGGAGGCACGAGATTCAATGCACGTTCAAGAACTTGCTCGGCTTCGCGGTATTTTTTCATGGCCGTATAAATCAAGGCGAGCTTATTCAACATTTCGCTGCGTGGAGCGAAGCGCCTTAAAAACCATTGGGCGCGGTAAAATTCAAGCATCGCTTTGTGATCATTTTTCTGAAACCTGAGCGCAAATTCCTTCTCAAACTTGACCCACTTTTTATTGAGAAGAATGGGGAATCCTATAAAGTAAATCGGAATCCAAAGTGAAAAAAGTGCTAGGAAGAAAATGGACACTTGAAATTGTGTCCATAAGATGAACATCGTAAAAAGCGATAATGGTACCAACCATTTTTTGGGATCGATAGAATTCTCGCGTGACATCAAAGCTCCATTCGAGTTCGCTCGTGAGGAGCGAAAGTTGTCGCCTACTCTACCGGCCTTGAGGGTGGGGTCAACTCTTTGGGAATTAGACTTAGTGTGTGAAATCAATGGAGCCTCCTAAATTTAATATTATTTCCGGTGCAAGCCTGGGGGAAGGGAATCTTTATTCGCTCTCTTGTCCCGACCTTACGCGGCCTACTCAAGAGCGTCGTATTTTGTTGGATGCAGGCGTTGGCGGACCGCAATTGGCCCAAGCGTTGAACAGCCCGACTGAGGTTTGTTTCTTGTCTCATGCTCACCTTGATCACGCGATAGGGGTTGGGGAAATCGCCAATGATCTTCCCGTTTTGATGTCTAAAAACACCAGAATTCATCTTCATCAGAACGGTATAGAGTCGGACAATTTTCAGCTTTTTAAGTTCCATAAAAAATACGAATACGGTGATATAAGCGTTCTCCCCTTGCCCTCGGGTCATATAAAAGGGGCTGCTATGTTTTTGCTTGAAGCCCAAAGGAAACGCGTCCTCTATACCTCCGACTTTTGCCTCCACGCCTTAGAGGGCGTCGATGCGATGTCGGATCTCCACGAGGGGATCGATCTTTTGGTTTGTGAAAGTGCGCTCTCCAACTTTCGAGTAGACGAGAACGATATCCAAAGCAACGAAGAAAAGCTGCAGGCATTTTGCCAGGAAAGCGGCCCTTCTCTCATCATTTGCCGCACAATCGGCGACCTGGCTTGGATCCAAAGACTCTCGCCGCAATTTATTAAACATGAAAACTGTGGCGGCACGCTCCGTCATCGTGACGCCCTCGACTATCTGAACACCGAGGCGCAAATTATCGTGGGTGGCCACCTAGAAAAAGACAGTGCCTCAGAGCGCATGGTCGAACGCCTTTTATCGAACCCCAAAGCACATATTGCGCTCATCAATGGCGTCCAGCGAACCAAAGGGGGAGCCAAACTTATTCGATTTAAACGGAGGTCAAAAGTGTCATGGAACGCATATCAGGGTCGATTGCGTGCGCGAATCATGGGTATTTCGCTGCGTAATCATCCAACACGAGATGAGGTGATCTCGTTCATTAAAACCATCCGCCCTAAAGAAACACTTTTGGTTCACGGTCCTGATTCGGGAAGATACGGGATCACCAAAGCGCTCAAAAAAGAGGGGATTCACTGTAGAGTCCCCAGTAGTGGGCAGTGTTTTGAGCTAAAATAAAACGAGCCGGTCACATGGACCGGCTCGTTCCCAACTTCCAACCTTCAATCAACTACTAAAGAAAAAAACCACCTGACAGGCTTTTTTCCTTACTGATTCAAAATCGGCAGAGCGTTTTCGTCCAATGGAAATTGGAGAGAAAACGAATCTCTTTTAATACCAGCGAACTCGCGAAGTGCGCCGTGGATATGTGCAAGCTTCAGACGAACACCATTT
>JALSKP010000745.1 GCA_026988815.1 Myxococcales bacterium
CGGTGTAAACGTATGTACCCTCGATGACATGAAACGGCTTTACGAGGGCTTTGATCTGAGTGATAAAATGACCTCCGTTTCGATGACGATTAACGGACCAGCGCCTATTATTCTAGCCATGTATCTCAATAGCGCCATCGATCAAAATGTAGATAAGTTTACTAATAAAAACCAACGTCCTCCAACCAAGAAAGAGCTCCAGGATATTTTTGATACCACCTTAAAGCTCGTTCGGGGAACTGTTCAAGCCGATATTTTGAAAGAAGATCAAGCTCAAAATACCTGCATTTTTTCGACCGATTTTGCGTTGAAAATGATGGGTGATATTCAAGAGTATTTTGTAAAGAAAGAAGTTCGTAATTATTATTCGGTCTCCATTTCGGGTTATCATATCGCCGAAGCAGGTGCCAATCCCATCACCCAACTTGCTTTTACGCTAGCCAATGGTTTTACTTTCGTTGAATATTATCTTTCGCGTGGCTTAGATATCGATAGCTTTGCTCCCAACCTTTCCTTCTTTTTCTCAAACGGAATGGATCCCGAGTACGCTGTTCTTGGCCGCGTGGCACGAAGAATTTGGTCGGTCGCGATGAAGAAAAAATACAAGGCAAACGAACGTTCCCAGAAACTCAAATATCATATTCAAACATCAGGGCGTTCTCTTCACGCCCAAGAAGTGGATTTCAACGATATCAGGACCACCCTTCAAGCGCTTCTTGCCTATTACGATAATTGCAATAGCCTACATACCAATGCCTACGACGAGGCGATTACGACTCCAACCGAATCGAGTGTGCGTCGCGCCGTCGCCATTCAACTCATTATCGCACGAGAGTTTGGGGTCGCCAAGAACGAAAACCCCACACAGGGCGCGTTCCTAACAAGGGATTTAACCGATCTCGTAGAAGAAGCTGTATTGTGTGAGTTTGAAGCCATCGCCAGCCGAGGCGGGGTTCTTGGCGCAATGGAAACCCAGTACCAACGCAACAAAATCCAAGATGAATCCATTCTCTATGAGATGAAAAAACACTCAGGCGAGATTCCGATTATCGGGGTCAATACCTACCTACTTGATGATCAAAAAGAGGCGGGGGTAAAAATTGAGTTAATTCGTTCAACCGATGAGGAGAAAAAAATTCAGCTCAAAAATCTCGATGCCTTTAAAAGTAAACATCGTTCCCAATCTGCCCAAGCACTGGAATCTCTAAGACAGGTCGCATTGAGCGGGGAAAATATTTTCGCTGAGCTCATGAATACAGTAAAATTTGCAACCTTGGGTGAAATCACCAACACCCTCTACACCGTCGGAGGGCAATATCGCCGTGCAATGTGAAATCAGAGAAAGTTGAATTTCCAAAGAATAACGACGATGAGGAAACTAAGAACGAGCCAAACCCAAAATAAGGTGAAGAGGGAGGTATCTTTTTTCTGAGAATCATCGGCGGCAAAGGTCCAGTATTTATCACCTTCGGGTTTGTCTGTATACCAGGTCGAATCTTCGCTTTCGGGTGTATTTTCAACGGGCTTTGTTCTTCCAATAAGTTTATCAAAAACGCCGCGTTTCGCTTTCTTGCGCTTCTTCTTTTGAGTATCCGGACCCGTTTTAAGATCGGAGCGAACGAATTGATAGCTCCCCGTAACGCGGGGTTTTTCGAGATGGGCGAGCTCGCTTTCTTCGATCAATCGCGAAGGGTCAAGCGATTCAAAAATATCAGAACTCAGTCGATCTCGAATAAACCCAGAATCCTTTTGGCTCAACTGATAGGTTCCACTTATTTTTCTCTTTCTTACTTTCTCGGCGTTTTCATTGACCACGAGAAGAGGTTTTCTAGTGGTATTACCCTTCTTAGTTTTTGCTTTCGCTTTCTTCTTCGGATTCTGGATACTATAAAATCCTGAGCTTCGAGAAACCGTCGAACTGGTTTCCGAAAGTCCATGGGTTCGTCTTGGAATTTTTGGAACAACATCGCTTTTAAGGGCGGAAAAATCTACAGATATAGGATCAAAAGGTGTCGGTGTAATATCGCTGGACTCTTCTAGTAGGGAAGAAATTTTCTCCATTTGGTTTCTCTTATCGAAGGTTTTCTTGGCCCTCTATAACAAAACATCATGTATTTCAAAAGCTTAGATTAAGAAGCAATTTTATCATCGATTTCGGACAAACGAACACTCACAATTTTCGAGGATCCCGGATCTTCCATTGTTACGCCATAGAGCATGTCACTTGCTTCCATTGTTCGTCTGGAGTGAGTGATGACGATCATCTGACTTGTACTACTCAATTCCTGGACGATTCTGGCGTAACGACCGACATTGGCCTCATCAAGTGCGGCGTCAACTTCGTCAAGAATGGCAAAAGGCGAAGGTTTGAGAATGAAGATCGAAAAGATAAGCGCAACGGCCGTTAGAGCTTTTTCGCCACCAGAGAGCAACATAACGCTTTGGTTCTTTTTTCCCGGAGGTTGAACAAAAATATCCACACCCGTGTTCAACATATCGTTGGGATCGGTGAGAGAAAGTTCAGCACGTCCACCATTGAAAAGAGAAGGAAAGATTTTCTTAAATTTCGCGTTAACGGCTTCAAAGGTTTCTTTAAATCGTTTTTTGCTTTCTTTATCCATCTTGGCGATAGCGGAACGCAGATCGGCTATCGCCTGATCGAGGTCACGTTTTTGTTCGTCCAGAAAAGTAAAACGTTCTTGGGCTTCGATGAATTCTTCTTCGGCCATTGCGTTCACTGCGCCCAAACTTTCGAGTCGTTTTCGTAAATGATCGCGACGCGTTTTCCTTTCTTCGGGTGGCGTTTCAACCTTTTTTGCGAGGACTTGGCCAGGTTCGAGTTCCATCTCAAAACGTTCTTGAAGCTGATCGACGATATGCTCGGCTCCGATTCTTGACTCTTGCTGTTTGAACTCAAGCTTTTGGTGCTTTTGGGCCAAGTTAGAGATACGTTCGCGATGGGTACGTTGAATTTTTTCAAAATTGGAAAGCGCTTCTTGGGCTTCTTTTAGTTGTAACTTCGTTTCTTGAACGTCGTTTTTTCTCTCTTCTAAATCGACGTGGGATTCGCCGACTTCATTTTCCGCCAAGATAATCGTTTCACGCAGCCCTGAAATTCGATCGGTTTGTTGGGTGGATTCATCAGAGTATTTCCCGATAAGCATTTCCGTCGATTCGATACTTCGCGTTAATCTCTCACGCGTAAATGCGAGGTTTCGCTTTCGTTCGTTAAGTTCGGCGAGTGCGACTTTTTTAACCATAACCTCGTTTTGATGTTCATCCATTGATTCTCGAACGCCCGCCAAAGCGCTATGAAGGGCATCAAAATCCATCTGTAAATTCTCCACAGATTCGTCAAGATCTTCCTTCTTCATCTTCAAATTTTCCGATTCTGATTTTAGACTTTCGGCCTGAGAAAAGATGGGAACCATTTGAGAACGAAGCCTTTCGATATTAGATTGGATTCGCTTTTCTTCACGTTGGGCGGAATCAAACTCAGTTGTTAATCTATGTTTTTCTAAACTGAGCGTTTCACTCTCTTGTTGAGCTAATTTTATTTTTTGCCTAAGTTCATTTAACTTAGACTCACTTTCTTCATGTTTTCCTTCAGCAAAAGCTTCCTTTTTTCTAAGCTCAATAATTTCCACTTCAAGATCTCTTAGAAGTTGACGTTGTTTGAGAATATTGGCGCCAACCCCCTTATCCTTCCCTATTCTGACCCGTCCATTTCCGAAAATAACTGTGCCATCGGGGAGCGCCACAGCTTTTCCTTCATCTGGAATTCTGTAGCTCGCGTCCTGCTCAAGTTTAGAGACAATATCGGCCACTGCCTCTTCTGGTGTTTGGTGAGACGGTATGACCCAAAATCCAACCGCCCCCGGTAATTTTGCCCCGAGCATTTCCGCGATTTCTTTCACCACCTCGTGACTAGAAACAACGATATCTTCAACGCTCGTACCGAGGTAATTTGCGATGGCATTCTCTTCGCCAGGATGGGTTAGGACAAAATCTCCAAAAGGTCCGAAGACATCGTTTCGACCTTCCTTTTTCGCCCAACTCAATACGCTCTGAACGCCGTCATCATACCCCTCGCCACTATCACGCATCGACTCAAGGCCGCCGATTCGTGTTTCGACGTTCACACGTGCAGAACGAATTTTTGCAAGCTCGCTCGTATTTTCGGAATGATTGGTTTCGGCAAGAGCACTTTCTTCACGAAAGGTTGTTTGTCTTTCTTTGGATTCGGTCAATCGACGAGAGACCTCGGCTTTCTTCGTTTCCAGGCTCTGCGCTTCTTGATTTCGGGTCACTTGATCCGAGACACCGTCAGCGATTTCGTTTTCAAGTTCTGTTTCGCGTTGAGAAAGACTTTCCAGCTGAGACACAATCCACTGCAAACGGTCGGCACTTCGATTGGCTTCTCGTCTATTATTGTCGAGTCTATCTCGCAAGGATTGTCGTTCTTTTTCGTTCTTCTCGAGAGTGGATTTCAGTAAACTTAACGCCGACTCCGCCTTTCCCAACTTTTCTGCATAAGCGTCTGGATCTTCAATTGCTTCTAACTCGCTGATCACTTCAACGAGTTCGGCTTTGAGTTCCTCAAGTCGGGTTTGCTGAGCCATGAATTCTTGCTCTGATGAACCCAATCTTCGTTCGGCTTCCTGAAGTGCGACTTTTGCGTGATCTGCTCGAGACTTGGCGAGATTCAATTTGGTGTCGAGGCGATAAAACAGCTCGGTTACCTCTGCATGTTTTTGTTCAATTTCGAGAGATTCTTTTTTCTTGAGAAAGACGTTTTTTTCCGTTTCTTCCAATGCAAGTTGAGCATTTTTCTGGGATTTTTCGATACCTGCGAAATCTTCGCCGAGGCGTTCGATTTCGGTCATGAGTTCTTCATGTCTGGCGACCAAGAGCGCAACTTCTAAGGATAATAATTCTTCGGAAAACTCGCGATGTCGGGCGGCTCTTTTGGCTTGGCGTTCAAGGCTTCTGATCCGTTTTGAAACTTCGGATAAAATATCATCAACGCGCAGAAGATTCTCTTCCGTTCGTAACAGCTTTCGTTCAGCGCGATCGCGTTGTGATTTGTAACGGGTAATCCCACTTGCCTCTTCGATGAGGCGACGTCGATCGGCCGGTTTTGAGGAGACAATAAACCCGACCTGACCCTGCTCAATGACCGAGTAGCCCTGCTTTCCAAGACCGGTACCGGCCAGTAGGTTTTGAATATCCAACAGACGACATTTTGTATTATTGATAAGGTATTCAGACTCGCCACTTCGATGTAAGCGGCGAGTAAGTGCAATCGTTGAAACCTTCCTAAACTCGCGAGGAATGGAGGTACTTAAGTCCGCATCTGGATCATCAGATTCTCCCCACTTCCCATCATTTTCGAAGGTCATCGTTACTTCAGCCATTCCCGATGGGCGAAACATATCGCTGCCCGCAAAAATGATGTCTTGCATCTTTTCGCCGCGAAGCGACTTCGCGCTCATATCACCCATTGCCCATTTGATGGCGTCCACGACGTTTGATTTGCCACACCCATTTGGTCCCACAACGGCAGTCATTCCGTCGGCGATATCTAAGGAGACTCGATTCCTAAATGATTTGAAACCAACAATATCAACTTTTCGAAGTTTCATCTTAAACTTTCCTGCGGCCATAAGATAGTTCGCGAACCTAGCGAGGGATCGGCGAAGGATCAACAGCTTTAATCAACAAAGTTAAACAATTGCACAAATCAACAAACGCTAAGATGTTGAATAAAAAAGGTTTGAAAGCGGGGTCAGACGCTCCTCCTCAAGTAACTATTGTAGCAATGGAATGGTTGTTTTTGACACTTCCTTGTACAAGAAGATCGAATGCTGCATTGGATAAAAAAGATTTGAGGTGGCCTGAGGTTTCCTATTCGTTGAACGGTAGGTATTTGAAAGAATCGGCGCCATCAAAGCTAGGACCTTAAATCTTTCCTATATTCACTATTAATCCTATTAAAATTGATAGCAACGATATTATTATCGCCCTCAAATTTAGCGATGTATTGGGAGATATTGTCAAATGTTGGGGATCTAATAAATTAAGCGGCATCTACCTTGACTCCATTTTCGTAAACGTCGTTACTTAATATTCCCTTCACTAAATGCGGCGCACTGATTTTTCTCCATCGCTTTTCTGCCATATCCAAGAGTTTGAACGCCATCGTTAGCGCCTTAATTCGACTTCCAGCTCCTTTGGTAACCCGTTGACCTAAACGGACCGTCGCAAACGCTGAGCGCGCAGCCTACCAATGGGGTATTCGATCGCATTTGTACTCCGAATGTGTTTCCAGTGGGCAGCTGGAAAGTCGAAAAAGGTTAATAATCGGTCGATGTCTTTAGTAAGGTTGTTTACTGCTTTGGGGTATTTATCTTCATACATTTCCACAAAGTCTCTGGTCCCTTCTTCGGCATTTTTCTTGGATTCAGCGGCCATGATTTCATGCGCCTGAAAGAAGTGCCCTTGGGGTGGAGCATTTGCTTAGCACACGGTTGACTTCGTTTAGGGAGTTTGTCCAAAATATTCCCTAACTTATGCACCCAGCATCGCTGTTGTTTCGTTTCCGGCCAGACCTCTCCCACGGCTTTTATTATGCCCTTGTGGTACCAAAAGCCCAAAGCGCCGTCAGCGATGGCCAATGCAGGTGGCTGAAGTCCTCGTCGTTTTAGATCTCGTAAAATCCGTTCCAAATATTGCGGCAAGACCTTATGAAAAATCCCCAGTCGATAGGCCGCGAAGATAAAGTACCGGAATGACCTCCGCCACGTTGGGCGATTTTCGCACGCTCCGAAGGGAAGTCCCCTTGGGGGATGTACGGAGGAAGGATTTTGCGTATAAAACTTTCGTTTTCTCTTCGATCACGAACCCTTGGTGTTTCGATTTCAAGAGCGCCAGCGCCTGTCAATATTGTGGTAGTCATTCCTAAAAGGGACCGTTCTTTTAAGCGAGTTGTTTTCGAAATAAACGACAGATTCAGGTCGCCAATTTTTGTAGGGACACCATCAATATCATAGTCGATATCGATCTTGGTTCCGTTAATATCCATCGACTTTAAATCCAGAGTCCCGTCGTTCTATTCGATGGCGAAATTCCCAGGGACCGAGCCCGAGTCCCAGGGGCCCTCCTCTTCCGCTTAAAGCGGAATTCACCTTGTAGGTTTGGGTTCTCAATAAGGGACCATCCCGCGTAAAAAGGCACTCCTCTGCTCATTCCAATATAGTAAACTCGATTAACACTACGGAATATTTACCAAGCTGAATCTTGAGCATCATTTTTCTAAATGAAGCGCTTGGCCGCCACATCGTGGATGCTAAATCAACGAATCAAACACCTAGAAATCCCAAATCGAACGCTTTTACTTACTGAACGAATCTTGCAGGCATATTTGGCGAAGCCTCATTCGACGCACGCTTTTACTTACTGAACGAGTCTTGCAGGCATATTTGGCGAAGCCCCTCACTTCAGGCATATAATGATCTAAAAATACGAATGCATGAGCGCCGACATAAAATAAAACAATCCAAAACATCGGAAAAACGTAAACAAGATTACCGAATATAAGGGTAAAACAGAAAATTAAATTTCCGAAAAAGATCGTCTTAAACAAACCTTTTTTCCCAAAAGATGATATTCGATGTAAGCAGAATATTCTTCCTCGACAAGTTTTGATTTAATCATCTGATCCTCGTTTGACAAGATGATTGCGAGTCCGGTCGATGCCAGGATTCTATCTGTGTTGTCCAATGTCAGGCTGATAGGGACTGTTCGTCTGACCTCAAAAAGTGTGACACAGACGCAAACATTTGCGTTTCAGAATGTACCAGCGATGCAGATTGCTTTTTAGGCACCTGCTCGCTTGAGACAAATAAATGTGAGGTTAACACCACACCAAAAGACATGGTTGGTGATGGCTGTGGATGCGCTTCGAGCACCCCTAACATCCCTCTTACACCTTTAATATTTTGTTTATTTATTGCGATTGTCGGCGTGAGACGCAAAGCTAAAAGGGGCTAAAATTCAACAATAGCACCGCAGACTTTAGCCTTCATACAATGTAAATCTTTTTCCTTAGGATTCCTAAACTCGTATACAAATCGCAAGTCTATTTTTTGTT
>JALSKP010000746.1 GCA_026988815.1 Myxococcales bacterium
AAATTTACCGCAAAAAAATATTTTGATTCTAATATTCCTTCCTTCACGTTTTCGAAAAAATTTCAGGTGAAACTGATCTGACCACCCGGAGAAACGATCAAAGGGTCGACGCCATCCACGATTGTCATCACTTCCATCCCCTCGTTCGTGACAATAATGGTATGCTCAAATTGTGCGCAAAGTGATCCGTCTGCGGTCTCTGCCGTCCATCCATCTTCCATAATTTTGGTCGGCCAATCCCCAATGTTAATCATCGGCTCGATCGTAAAGGCCATCCCCGGACGCATTTTTACACCATCGGTCTGACGACCAAAATGTGGAACATCGGGCGCCGTATGAAATTTTCGACCAATTCCATGCCCCTGAAATTCCTTCACCACACTATAACCCGCTGGCTCGGCAACTTTCTGAATCGCAGCACCAATAGCACCAATTCGACGTCCCGCTTTGACCGCCTTCAAACCAGCAATCAAACTCGCCGCTGTGATTTCGGTCAGCTGACGCTTCTCCTCTGAAACCTCTCCAATAAAAAAGGTCCCACACGTATCGCCGTGAAAACCATCTTTAATAAGCGTCACATCAATCGAGATAATATCGCCCTCTTTTAAAATATCCTTCTCATTGGGGATCCCATGGCAAACCACCTGGTTGAGACTCGTACAAATCGATCTCGGAAAAGGATAAGGACCGCCTCCCTGGTACAAATAGGGCGCGCTAATGACATCATGCTTTTTCGCAAAGGCGACCGCGATTTCATCAAGCTCCAGCGTACTCATGCCTGGCTTTGCCGCCTCTCCGAGTTTTTGCAAAAGCGTCGCCGCAATTTTACCCGCCGCGCGCATCTTTACAATTTCAGCCTGTGATAAAAGCTCGAGTTGTCGTTTCCTAATTTTGAACATTCTAATCCTTGAGACGAAAGCAATTTCGCCTTCTCTCTACAAAAAAGTGAATTGCTTCACAAGACCCTTTCATTTCTGAAACGCCAAAGGGATCCGTTCCATCACCCGCTCGCCATACACCTCATATAAATTCAAACGGTCCAAATGCACATAACCGATATGACAACCACAGGTATTGTTTGAACACTTTCTCTCTTTTAACTGTGAAAAAAAGTTCTTATCATAAATATTACCAATCTCGCTTTTAATAAAATGACAGGATTGGACTCGCCCATTTCCATCCACCGAAAAGGAACTCTTCCCGGCCCTACACGATTGACCTAGACTTTGGTGGCGCTGATTATTGATCGGGAAATTAGGATCTATGCTTTCCAAAAAATTTAAATCGGCGTCCGAATAATAACCCTCTTCCCTTTTATAGGCATTTACCCAAAGGTAAACATCCTTACTAAGTGCGTTTCGTAAACGTGAGATCGCATCGAAATCAGCCTTCAATCCAACTGTGCCCACACTAAAGGAAACCCCTTTAGAAAGAAGAACATCGCACTGTCTTAAAAATTTTCCCTGGGAAACCTGAGAGGGATGAAAGGTACACCATAATGCGGTCGACTTAACTTCAACATCATCCAGCCAATCCAAGTTTCCCGAAAGGTTGGTTTGGGCGCACACTTTTTTCACATTCCCCAATCGGCTCAATACTCCAAAAGCGTCTTGATAATGCCGTCGAATCATGGCCTCGCCCCAAGGCGTAAACAACACCTCGAAATCGTAGTCTTGTTGCCCCACCCAGTTGGTAAACCTGCTTAGCTTTTTGGCATCGTCTTGAAGTTCCTTCCGCGTGTTCTTCGTTTTCGCAAAAGGACAATAATCGCACGCATAGTTGCAGCTAGAAAGTGGCCCTCTATATAAAACCTTATAAGTCATCAACGTAACGCATATTCTTGGACAAGGTGACGAACCTGCTTTGAAAATAACCACGGCCCAATCACATCAGAATTCTCCATGCCAGACGCGCTAAGTTTTAAGCGATCTACGTCCATGTAAATGAGATCCAGATCTTGTAAGATCTTTAACTCCTCCAAAAATGGAAAGACACTATCTGGAAAACGCTGTGAAAAATGGGCGTTGCTAAACCCCTCAAAACTCAACAAAGAAAGTGAAAAATAACGACGCATCTGTTCCTCAACGCTAAGCGCAATTCCAAAATCTGCAAAAGAAAAAGATGCCCTCTCCCGTTCAACGTAGTCCTCCAAAATCCCCAATACGCTTTTCCTTCCCACCGCATATTCAGTGCAATAATGCAAGTCTTTGGTATAGGATCGCGCGCCCACACCAATGCCCACCATGCCATCTTCCTGACATCGATAAATAGGAGGCGAGCTTACCTTTTCCGAAGACGATAGCTTTCGAAACATTCGCATGGAGACCTGCTCATACCCTTCCTCCAACAAGCGATGACGTCCCAAACGATAGAGCGCCAAACGCCTATCCTCCCATTGCTTTTTCGAATTACCGAGCCCCGTTAAAGGGCGCACATATAAGGGATACAAATAGAGTTCTTCGGGATTATACTTCAAGGCCTCCTCGATCGAAAAGAGCCACGAGGCGTCCGTTTGACCGGCAATCCCATAAATCAAATCGATGTTTAAGGTATCAAAACCAACCTCACCGATGAGATCTAGGGCCTGTCGCGCAACGGACAATTTCTGCGGTCGGCGCAAAGCTTGGGTTTCAGATTCAATGAAACTTTGAATACCAATACTCGCCCGATCAACGCCTGTATTTTTCAGTAATTCTAGTTTTTCGCGTGTTACCGTTTCGGGCGACATTTCAGATACGCAGGGAATATTTTTCATGTCCGCGCCCATCACCTCCACGATCGTTTGTAGAACAGATGTTAAGGCACCGAGGTCGAGCTGGGTCGGCGTACCGCCTCCGATCGCAACACGCGAAAACTGTCGTTCTTCCCCCAAGGCTTGTGCAACCTCTTGGGCGTGATCGCGCACAATCGAGGCATAGGGCGCTCGAACATTCTCTTTGGGTTTAGCTGTGGTAAACAAGTTGCAAAACCCACATCTCATTTCACAAAAAGGAATATGGACGTACAAAAACAAGGCGTCCTTCTTTTCCTCTGACCAAACCCCTTCTAAATTCCGGCTCGGATTAAGTGGACGATAGGCCATCTTATGCGGATAGGAATACACATAGGACTCGTAAGGCGATTTAGTAAGGGCATTTACCAATTCATCCTTCATCATCGCCTCTATTTCCTATAACAATAAAATCAATATAAGGAACATCCCACACCGTTGAATGACCTAAGCGATGGCCCTCATATCCATCCTCGCCGTAAGCACTCCCGTGATCTGAACAAATAATCCAAAAGGAATCTCGCATGCGTTTAGTAAAGGCATCTACCAATATTGGAATTCTGGAATCAACATAGGCCAGCGCCGCAATTTGAGATTCAACGTTATCTATTGTTTGCCCCTCAACATAATGACAGTTGGGTTGGTGAATGGCCGACACATTTACAAACGCAAAAACGGGCCCTTTTTTCGCAGCGACTTCGTTCGCCATCCAAGAAAACTGATGGGTGGCAGAATCCTTTTCGGTGACGCCAAATTTTTTCTCCCAATGCGAGTGGTCAAACATATCCGGGAAGATTCGACCCAATGCTGATTGCTTATTAAAAAAACCCACACCGCCAGCGCACAAGGTTGTAAATCCAAGCTCACTCAGCCCTTCCATCATCGTCGATTGAGGAAAGGTAAAGGTGCCCTCGACGGTCGTCATACTTCCCGCAAAACTCGCCGCAAAAAGACGAGGATGAGGGCCAGGAGAAGCCTGGGTCGGTAGAAAACCTGCGAAAAACGCATGGTGCGCCGCGTAAGTGAAACTTCCCGAACTATGTCTTTCTTCCCAACGACGCCCCCCCATCAACGCCCAAAGATTGGGCAATTGGCAGAAAGAAAGCGCAGCTTGCGCCGCATCAAGACGTAGGGAATCCAAAGTAATGAAAACAATATCGTGCGTTTTCACAATCTCATTCATGTTTATCATTTCAGCCTTCGCCTCGGATCGAAAAAGAAGGAAACCAGTAAGGAGCAATGTTTTTAACCCCTCATTTTTAAAGGCTACCTTTAAATTATACGTCTAACAATCAGTCTAAAAACATATTATCAAACCCCAATCTTCAAAACGAAGGCGTTGACATGTAGGTTGGGTTGGCGAGGAAACCCAACATGATCTATCACCCAGTTTGGACAAGGTATGAAACTATATTACGAAGACCTGAAATCGGAGGGACATTGGTTTGGGCACAAAATAAAGGTCGAAGGAAAAGGCGTTCCCCGTCTGCACCTGAAACTCTGCGGGCCTGCATTTTTCAAACTTTGTTATGAAAAAGAGACGCTTTTTTGGGCAAAACAACAGCACCGAGATTACGGAGTAGCAATACTAAAAACCCTAGAATATGAACCGCCAATAGATCCCATTCCATCCTCGGAACTTGAAAAAAGAAAGGGCCTAAAAAAAGCCCAGTGGTTAGAATCGTGGAGTCGCTACTTCATCCAAGAGCTTCAAGAAAAACCCGAGGAACTTTTCTATCGCGGTCAATGGGTTATGTCGGCACACGCATATTCCCCTTCCTTGGGTTGCTATGAACCCTTTGTCAAAAACGACTTCGGACATTCTTATATTTATGGCGTTTCGGTCGAGGAAGGCGCTTTCCAACAAGTCGACTTGTTTGGGGGAGACGAGAAATTGGTATCCTTAAAAAAGGTAAACCCGCATAGTGGACGTCTAAAATGGTGGCGAAAAAATACACGACAAAATCTGCTTCCACCTGTTGTCATTTCATACATTTCGGGTTTGGTAAATTACGTTATTTTAGACGGTCATTATCGTTTGAAGGCCGCCCTTTTAGAGAATCACGACATTGATCTTCTGGTGCTACGACCACTTCAAGAAATCGTCATTTCGAAAAATAACGAAAAACAAAAACAGGCGATTTTGAAAAAAATTGAAGAAAATAACGTTAACGTACAAAAGGAAAACGGCCTTCTCATCAGAGCCTACGACGACCGACGGGTGGACTATATTTCGCGGAGCAGAGTCCTTCCTAAATCTGGGGAAAACGGTGTCGAGGAAGTAAGCCATACCGATGTAAGGGCGTTTAAAGACCGAAATTGGACCATCCAGGCCTGTCGCCGGTACCACGAGCTACACGACGATAACATGATATTGGTGAAGAGAATTATCGATACCCTTAGACGATCTTGACGTCCAAAGCCTGATCTTATCAGGAGACGCTTCACGCGCCGCCTTACAGTTTCGATTACATCATGGAGCTGGTCTGCACGAGGCGGAAAAGCGGGTAAAGAAACTTGAGATCCAACTCGTACAAGCACAACTACAAAAAAGTAGAGCGATGGGAATTCGCACCTATTCAAAAATTCACTGCTGCTCGATCGGCGATGCAAAACGGGCGATTGATGCCGCAAATTCAAGCGAAGAGACATAGATCCAATATTAATAACCTGGTTACTATTTTCCTTTTTGTTCAATCATTTTCCGGACCTCCTTTGTTTCTAACCCTTTTTTGAGAAAAAAACACGCTAAGAGGACCTTGTCCTCCTCCATCAAACTTGTATTCTAGACATATGGCAATTCCCCTTGACTACAATGAGCGCGATGCCTCCCCGCATCTACAACCCAAGCTACAGGCCATCGAAAAAGTTTGGAGCAGCCAATCCGATAAAAACGCAGAACATCTCATTCTACCGGATGGACGTTCGGACTTCATTCTAAAATTCGACAAAGACGAAAATGGTAAACCGACCTCCATTATTCCAATCATCGCTGGGCCTTCGTGTTCGTGGTGGATATCCTCTTCTCTACCCAACCAAGGATTTGTAGGAATACGTTTCAGGCCGGGCTTAGGTGGCGCGTTTTTCGGACTACCCCTGACGAGCATCGCTGGCCGAGCTTTTGTGGGTGAAGACGCGTTGGCCTTGGCACCAAAATTGGCAGTACTCTGTCAACCCACCAACGATGTCGATACCTTAATCGACCGACTGGAAATTTTCTTCGCGAAACATCAGATCCCTACTCTGTCGCCCGCGATAAAATCTGTCATCGACGATATTCATCGAAGCGGTGGCCGGACGCCTATCCAAGTTCTTGCAAAAAAAAATGGAATTACATCACGGACTTTGGCTCGCAATTTTTTAAAAAAGGTCGGCATTTCCCCGAAGGTTTTCGCGGCCGTCATTCGTTTTCATTACACCCTCAAACTCATCAAGGCGGGATTGACGATACAACGTGCGGCCGCCGAGGCTGGATATGCAGACCAAGCCCACATGACCCGAGACTTCCGTCGATTCGGAGGATTCACGCCTGGTAACATCCCCCATGATGTTACCCTTATTGATCTACCTTTTCCCTAATTTTGTCCGATTTATTCAAGCCAACCCAGCGCCCTTTTCCTAGACTCCATCCACATGACATGGAGAATATATGAAATTCGGATACGCTATTATTTACGTCCCAGAGGTTGTCAAAACGATTGAGTTTTATGAGAAGGCCTTTGGACTCAAGCGAAAATTTGTGCACGAAAGCAAAACCTACGCCGAACTCGACACCGGCAATACCACCCTGGCCTTTGCATACCTTGAGGCGTCCGAAGCTGACGAACTTGGTATTCGCGCCAATCTTAAGACGGACTCAACCAGCGGGTTTGATGTTTGTTTCCTCAGTGACGACGTATCGGCGGCTTTCCATTTCGCCGTGGAATCGGGGGCCACCGCAGTGTCCTCGCCCACCCTTAAGCCTTGGGGACAGACTGTTGCTTTTCTGCGCGATTTGAATGGCTGTCTCGTTGAAATAGCATCGCCGATATCGTCTTAGTTAGGGACGAGGACTTGCAAAAATGCTGAGTATTCATCAGGTCCGCAAGCAGCTATCTGGAGGATTCAATCTCGACACGATGATTATCGACCAATGTCGTAAATATCTAGAAAGAACACAAACCCCAAACCCTTATCGCAAAAAAATCGAGCAAAGCGAATAAGTATACGTACATACGATATCAGGGTTTTAGAATATGAAGTCCTACGCTCTATGTACAGCTTCAGCAGAGTCCACTATTTTACAATATGGTTTTTAAAGAAGACGAATTTAAGCGAGCAGATTGGCGCCTAACCAAAATCCCCAATGCAAATAATAAGCAAAAGCGACGCTAAGAATAATAAAGAAAGTAATCACCAGAGAATTCCGACACTTTCCCTTAATCAATGCACTTTCCACAGAGAAGCTCAAAACCACACCCAGTCCCGCCGCCAGAATAGGAGAACCGATGATGACTGGGGATATACAACGAAATAGGCGTAGCCGGCGGCAAGAATCGGAGCGAGAATCAATGCAGTGATTGTTCCGTACAAAATCGAAAGAGGCGACACGCGACCCGATAGTTTGTATAATTTCATTTTCACCTTCGTCGTTTGAATGCCAAAACAGCTCGCTTTTGAGGGTATACTTCTTCAAATAGTATTAATCCATATTTTAGATACCTTCTCTGAGAAGGGCCGCAAAGCGTCAGCAAATACTGGGAATCGATCGAATATCTACCTTGAGGCCCATGCCCGAACTTGCCTACTTTGCGCGACTATTAGCAAGATTATCCAAATCCTAGATACGATATCTTTGCTTAAAAAAACATGGATTTGCGTTTTCTCTCTCAGCTTCGACCCTATCGCGTGACCTACTTCAAAACTTATAAATCCAAATCAGGAGGCGCGTAAACGTGACGACCATTTTCAGAAGGTCGTGAGCGCTTCAATGCCCAAATACGCCTAACCTCATTCATTTTCATTTCTGGGTTAGCCTCTAAAATATCTCAAGTGTACTGGTTAAATTGATTATGCGCTTTGATCGTCGTTTTAAATCCGGGTCTTCTTTTCACCGTGTCGATGCTACCCTGCCCGACGCCTTCGACGCGATCGTAATACTTGGCGACATGCAGGCCGTGGACAGCCATTTTATCCCTGTTGAGGACCGAACATTATTGGGTATTTGCGTCGCCGGTGAACTCGGGACCTACTGCGAACTCGGGCTCTGGCCTTCGCCAGACCGCGTTCTCATTTGCCTTTGCGGGGATTTATTTACCACTCCTTCTTTGGATAAACGCGGTGGAACGGGCGACATCACGTCCGTGTATCGAGCCTTCTGCAGA
>JALSKP010000747.1 GCA_026988815.1 Myxococcales bacterium
TGTTTCGCTTGTTTCTTTTGGTCAGTTGTTGGTCGTCGCCGATCGAAATCATAACGTGCATTTGATCGGTATGCGAAATGATGGATATTTTGAGACCTTTAGAGGAGCGACCCAGACGATAACCTCGGTAACGATCGATCGAAGTTGTACTTACGTATTTGCCTCAACCCTTGGTGGCGATCTTTGGAGATGGGGAATTTCACACCCCGACCACGAGCCCCTTCTTCTCAAATCAATGAGCGACCGTATTTACACGATGGAGGCCGGTCATAACCAGCTCGTTTGTGGTACCGATAAGGGAAGAATTCTCATCATCGATGCAGTGTCCGGACAGGACCGAGTGGTCGTTGAGAGCGGTCCGCCTTCAAGCGTCATTTCTCTTTCTTCTACAAGAAAGCTTATTTTTGCGGTGGGTTGGGATTGTTCATTTCGATCCATTTCCTTCGATGGAACCGTGACCCTACTGTCACCTCTGGGCGCCTCTGGCGAGTCGATTGTGATGAATGAAAAGGTGGTTGCCGTTTTGGATAAAAAGGGCGGAATTCGGATGTTCGGTAAAGACCCAGAGAAGTATGTTGAGTTTTCCACAGATGAGGATCTTTGCGGGATCGTGTTTGCGCCTGATGGTAGTTTGATCGCATGCTCGAATAAAGATGGTCTTTTCCAGTTATCCGATTTCAGAAACGAAGCGCTCATGTACCAGTGGACTTGAACTTCATATTACACTTGAACAATGATTGGGAAAACGGTACTGAATGTTTGAGCAGTGTGATTTATGAAAGATATACCCTTTGAAATTCGTTCAGATTTCCAACCTTGCGGTGACCAACCCAAGGCGATTCGTCAGTTAAAACAGGGGCTGGAACGGGGTGATAAGTATCAAACTCTTTTTGGTGCGACGGGAACGGGAAAGACTTTTACGGTCGCTCAGACGATTGCCGCGCTCAACCGCCCCGCGCTTGTCATGGCGCCCAATAAAACCTTAGCGGGTCAGCTTTACAACGAGTTTAAGGATTTGTTTCCCAACAATGCCGTAGAATATTTCGTATCCTATTACGATTATTATCAACCTGAGGCCTACCTTCCCGCATCGGATACCTTTATTGAAAAAGATTCAAGCGTGAACGAGGCTATCGATCGGATGCGCCACTCGGCCACACGCAGTCTTTTTGAGCGCAACGATGTGATCATCGTTGCTTCGGTGTCATGTATTTATGGTTTGGGTTCAAGTGAGGCCTACATGAATATGTTGGCCTTCGTTCAAACGGGAATGGAGCTCGATAGGGATAAATTTTTAGCACGTTTGGTCGAAATCCAATATGAGCGAAAAAACAATGATTTTTACCGGGGTACCTTTCGCGTGAGAGGCGATGTTGTCGAAATTTTCCCGGCTTATGAGGAAGAAAAAGCGATTCGCGTAGAATTTTTTGGTGATGAAGTAGAGGCGATTTTTGAGATCGATCCCCTTCGAGGGAAACGCCTGAAAGAAATTTCTAAAATCGCGATCTATCCCAACACCCATTATGCGGTGATGCCGGAAAAGAGAAAAGCAGCGATCGTGGGGATTAAAGAGGAACTTATCGAACATCTTGAGTTCTTTCGCCAGAACGATCGTCTTTTGGAAGCCCAACGTCTTGAGCAACGAACCCAATTTGATTTAGAAATGATGGTTACGATGGGGTATTGTAATGGGATCGAGAATTATTCTCGTCATTTAACGGGACGCTCACCGGGTGAGGCGCCGCCTTGTTTGATCGATTATTTTCCGGACAATTTCGTGACTATCGTCGATGAATCTCATGTGACTATTCCTCAAATCGGCGGAATGTATAGAGGAGATAGGGCAAGAAAGACCAATCTGGTGGAGCACGGTTTTCGCCTTCCAAGCGCGATCGATAATCGCCCGCTGAAATTTGAAGAATGGGAGGAGCGAATCGGGCAGGCAATATTCGTGTCGGCAACGCCAGGGGATTGGGAATTGGAGAAATGTGAAGGGGTGGTCGTCGAGCAGGTGATTCGGCCGACCGGGCTGCTCGATCCGGTCATCGAAGTTCGGGCGGCGTCAAATCAAGTTGACGATCTCTTTGGAGAAATTAAAGATCGCATTCAGCAAAGCGATCGGATATTGGTAACGACGCTTACTAAACGAATGTCGGAGGACTTAACCGAATACCTTCAAGATCTGGGTATCAAAGTCCGTTATCTGCATAGTGAGATTAAAACCATTGAACGTATGGCAATTATTCGAGATCTGCGACTTGGTGTTTTTGATGTGCTGATCGGAATAAACTTGCTTCGTGAAGGTCTCGATATTCCCGAAGTAAGTTTGGTGGCGATTTTGGATGCCGATAAAGAAGGATTTTTGAGAAGTGAGCGGAGTTTGATTCAAACCATCGGTCGTGCCGCTCGCAACGCTGAAGGGAAAGTGATTTTATATGCAGACAAGAATACACGAAGCATGGAGGCCGCGATTCGGGAAACCGATCGACGCCGCGCGATTCAAGCTGAACATAATCTAAAACACAATATTACGCCGACCACGATTAGAAAAAAGATTTCTGATTTAGACGAAGAAGAAGACGAAAACGACCGCTTTCGCGTACCCAGACTTGTTGGGGAAAACGCCGAAGATCTGGAGCTAACCTTGGTATCGCTGCAAAAATTGATGAAGGAGGCTGCAAAGGAATTGAAATTCGAACAAGCTGCCCAGTTAAGAGATGAGGCCCGTAGAATACGTACAATGTTAGACTTAATCGAATAGATCGAATTTAACGCTATTGAAATTGATTTCGATGCTCAGGAGTACTAGTCTGCGGGTCGAGTATTTACGTTCCTTTTTTTTGGATGAGACATGGAACCCTTGGGTGAAAACGAGGTAAATTCGAAAGGGGCTAGCGATAGGGATGCAATTCGTCATTATATCTCACGTTACTTTGCTCTTTTTAAGCGCTTTTGGTGGATCTTTTTAATCACAACTTTGGCAACCACATCCATTGTTTATTTTCATACGAAGAGCCAACCTGCGGTATACTCGGCCACTACAAAAATTATTTTCCGAGAGTCCAACCCCAATGCATTTGGTAAAAAGCTAGAGCGTTTACAATTTGTAGATCCAGGCGGCCGTTGGAAATTTGACCAATTTTGGGCGACGCAAAAAGAAGTATTTAAAGCGCGCTGGTTTATTAAAAGCGTTGTCGCGGACGAAGGGTTGATGGAATTGGAATCCTTTTCAAGTGCCATTATTGCAGACGCGGCCAACGAGAGAGAGAGGTTGGCGATCAACAAAGTGCTATCAATGGTGGAGATCAGTCTTCAGCCCGGGAGTCGTGTTGCCTTGATTAAGGTGTCCTCCAATGATGCCGGCCTGAGCTCTCAATTAGCCAACGGTATCGCGACCGCCTACGTCTCGCACATGCGCGAACTACAGTCAGGCGGACTGACGAAAATGTCGAAGTACTTCAATTCAGAAGTTCAATCGACGCGTGCCCAATTGGATAAAGCGCAGACCGCGCTTCGCGATTTTGAACGGACCAACAAAATCCTCACCATGCCCTACCGAAAACAACAAGAACTCACGACATCAAATATTGAATCGACTACTCGCCAAATTAATGATGTCCAGGACCGGTTGGATGCTGAAGAATCGTTGCTCAATCAAATCAATGAGATGTTCAAAAAGAAAGAGGATCCCAAGACGATCGCCCAAATGGTCAATAGCGCGAACTTAAGTGTCGGAATTCAACGCGAGGACGTTCTAGAACAAACCTTGGCTGAATTGGAGAGCATCTACGGTCCAAGTTACGAGAAAGTAAAAGGCGTTCAAGATCAACTCAATGTGGTCCGGAAAAATATCAGCGATGAAATTAACAGGATTCGTGCTGGCATACGAAACCGCGTGGGGAAATTGAAGCGTGAACGAGGCGCTAAAAGGACACGTCTAAAAGAACTCAAGCAAGAAGTAGAAAACCTCGATCAACTTGGCAAATCGTACTTTGAAATCAAAGATCGCGTTCAATCAATGAAAGACTTTTATAAGCTCGTTTTGGATCGCGCCAAAGAACTCGATATCAACTCAAATTTTGAAGATACCAACCAGAGTTCAACCATCGATATACTTCAACGCGCCGAATTGCCTCGCCAGCCCGTCAATCCTGGATTATTGATAAAATTGATTCTTGGTATTCTTCTGGGTTTGTTTTTGGGCACCGCGATTATTTTAGGGATCGATGCAGCTGACAATACCGTCAAACTAGAAAGCGACGTTGAGAGACTAACGACAAAGCCGATTTTAGGCCATCTGCCTCAGGTCGACTCGTCGTTACTGGACCAATTTGGATCCATTGATACGATGGTCGATATCGCTCCCAAGAGTTCTTTTGCAGAGGGCGTGAGAACTTTGCGGACCAATTTAATGTTTATGTCGCCTGATAATCCTCCTCGTTGCATCCTTGTAACAAGTCCAGGACCAGGAGAAGGGAAGACGCTTACTTCAACCAATATGGGTATTGCGATGGCGAAATCAGGATTAAAAACGTTGATCATTGATGGCGACATGCGTCGCCCGCGACTGCATAAAGCTCTCAGTGTGGAGAACACCGAAGGTCTGTCCGATATTCTTTCCGCGACACACGAAATTGACGATGTGCT
>JALSKP010000748.1 GCA_026988815.1 Myxococcales bacterium
GGTTGGAGAGAGTTGGATAAGTACGCCGTCAGAATAGGGGGTGGAGCCAATCACCGATTTAGTTTATCAGGTGGCGTGATGGTTAAGGACAATCATATCTTCGCGGCGGGTTCAGTAGAGTTGGCGGTAAGAAAAGCGCGGGAATCGGCGCCACATACCCTTAAAATTGAAGTGGAAGTGGATAGGTGGTCCCAGTTGGATCCGGCTTTAGATGCAGGGGCCGATATTATTATGTTGGACAATATGACGACCAAAGAGATGAGAAAAGCGATCGCACATATTCGGGCATATTCGGATAAGGTGATCATCGAAGCGAGTGGAAACATTACCATTACGCGTCTCCCGGAGCTTCGGGATATAGGTTTGGATATTATATCTTCAGGTGCGTTAACCCACTCGGTAAAGGCGAGCGATATTTCAATGAAGCTGGATCTGTCTTAAGATGATCCCGGGGTCCATCGAGTCCTCGAAGCGACAAGTTGTCGCAGTTTTTATGAGACAACGCTTAAAAAGAGTGGATCTTAATTTGCAGTATGTTAGTCTGCTATTAACTAAATCCAAAAAAGAGTTGTAAATGAGTTACAAAACCCTCGTTATGATACTATTTTCCCTCGTCACAATATCTTGTGCGGAGACGACGCCACCTCAACTGCTCGAAACCGAGACGCCTGGCATCAACGAGCCTGATGATATTGTTGATATGCCTCAAGGTGTTCATTGGCGTGAAGAAATTGCGATTTTTGAGTTTGATGCAGAGGACGCCGCGAACTGGAATTATGATATAGAGGGTCGGATTTTGATGCCCGACGAGTATGCAGAAGATGTTGACGGTATGAAAGCCGGTGATGTTTTGATTGCGTGGGAAGCCTATATTTTCTTTGTTAAAGAAATAACGACAACCGATGAGGGAATCGAAATCTTAGTCAAACGCTTTTCCGTTGGGGATGCGATATACGGAGAGTTTGATATTCCTATCGTTGAGCCCGAACAATCCGGTATCGGTGAGGTATCAACACCGAAAATAACGATGGATCTGTCAACTTTCGGTAACTTCCCTGCGTCTGTGAGCGCTCAAGTGACTTCAGCAGATCTCGACTTTCCTGTCAGTACCGACGGTGCATTCAAAGGAAAAATCCCTAAAATATCCGGGTACCGCTGTGAAGGTGAGACGGTACATGGATACTGTGTTGATTACCTCATGGCGAAATTAACCCTTGGATTTGATGCACATTTGGACATGAATTTCACGGCGGCGCTTGCGCTTGAGTTTGCGACCGCAGATCCACCACCACCGATTGCGGCTATTCAACGCCTTAATTCAAGGATCCTTCAGATTCCATTGGGAGCCACTGGTCTTGCGATTCAGCCTCAGTTCGAAATACCTCGCCAGATCAGTCTTTCATTTTCCGGCGAAGCTGAATTGGGTTTCATGGCCCAAGCATCGGCTCGCCTGCCGTTGGGCTTTGAGTACTTCAACAAAGGTTATCAAGGACATCGAAACTCTGATTTCAGTTGGATGCCAAACGCGCGTCACCCAGCAACATTTGACAAAGAATTTACACCAACGGCATCAGGAAGCGGAAAGGTCGTCCTCCATCAACACATTGGTATTGGTATTGGGTTTAGAATCGTTCCTGCGGTAAGTTCGTCGGTTGGCCTCTCCGGGCTCGGATTTGCGGCGACGCTTAATGAAGACTTCACGTACGATAGGTTCAAGCCGAATAACTGTTTGGAAGCCAAACTTACCGTCAAATTTTCAGCCAAAGCGCAAATTAAATTCTTCATCGACTCATGGGTTGGAGAGTGGGAATGGACATTGTTGGACCGTACCGGTTCAGCGGAAGGCGGAAGAGCGATCGCCGGTTCTATTCCAATCGGGAAACCGATTGAATTGGCAAAAGTAAGCGGTGGTACCCAGTTCTGTGGTGACGCAGGCACCGCGAAGAATCTACGTATTACCCGCGTCACAGACGAGCCAGGTGGTTTGGCGGATGGAAATGGTTACGAACTTGATGCCGTACAGGTATCAAGAACGAGTGGAAGCGGAATTAACCAAACAACCGAGACTTGGGAAGCAACAGGCGCAACGGGCGGTGGGAATTCGAATGCAGCGACGGGGGTACCTGATGCAAAAACATGTAGCGAATTTTCGAATAAAGTTGCAGCCGTCGCGAGTTCGATAACATTAACCTTCGATAAATCGTTCAAACCCGGCGACGTTGTGAACGTCTTTCAATACCTTCCTGGAAACGAGATCGGACCCGACGGAGATTGTTACCCCAGTGGTTCCATCAAAATCGAGGTTGGAAACGGAAGCGCTTGGAATACGGTCATAGAACAAATCGCAGGAAATGCTGTCGTGACGATCGAAGGCACAGATCTGTCCTTCTAAATAAACCTATGTCCAACCAAGAATCAGAAGAAATCGGCGGAGCAACGGCCTTCATGTTATGTGGAGCCGTTGGTTTATTTGGTGTTGCGGTCGGCATTACGGAATTAGGGTCCGCTTGGTCCGTTTCGATGAGCACTCCCTTCATTTATGCGACCATCGCGTTTTGCATGGTCGTTGCCTTTGGGTTTTTGGTTCTCAAAACACCTCAATCCAAACTCTTTTCGATTATCGTCGGTTGTCTCTTATTTGCACCTTTCGCAGCGTGGTCTCAGGCCTCCGTGAGA
>JALSKP010000749.1 GCA_026988815.1 Myxococcales bacterium
GGATACTTTTCGCGTCGCCCTTCCCTCATTTCCGTCCATTTCCAAGGGCCAACCAATGACCAGGCTTTCGATCTCTTCATCAATAATCAGTTTAAAAATCTCACTCCACGATGCGAGCGTACATTTGGGGAAGGCCAAAGCCATCGAGGGATTCTCACTTTCAGCCATCGCGATACCGATTCGCTTTTCGCCGAGGTCGATTCCCATTATTTTCGAAATTTTGTTTTCAATCATTATTCGACGATAAAACAGTACACCTTAAATATCTAGACTTTTCATGTATAGATTCTTTCCATTAGATCAACACGCTTGAAAGGGTTGCGATTCACATCGCCCATTTAGAGTGTAGAATGCATAAAACAAACAGCAGAACCTATGTTTCGTAAACTCGCCGACTTCATCACCGCCTATCCCCACCTCTTTTTGCTTAGCTTTTTTGCCATCGCAATTGTTGGGGCATCGCATGTTGCAAAAATCAAATTTGATTTCACCCCCCAGCAATTGTTTAAAGTAAGCGGCGATGACCTGGCCTATCGAGAAGCCTTTGCCGAAACCTTTGGACGAGAAGACAATTCCTTTTTTATACTTCTCGATTCTCCTGACATCTACACCAAAGAAAACTTAATCAACTTAAGAGAGGTCGTGTACAAACTGCGTGCTTTAGAAAATGTACGTGCGGCCGAAAGTATTGCCACCCTTTCCCTTCCGCGCCCGGGCGAGGCGGGGAATTTAGTTACGAAGACGATGGTCCCCACGTCGGGTTCAATGTCAGATCCCGACGTAAAGAAATTTCAAAGTTTTGCGTCCACAGAGCCCCTACTTTCCGGCAGGTTCGTGAACACAGCAGGAACCCGAACCCTTGTTATGGTTTGGTTTTCGACCGAAATTAGTGATGTAGAGGACCTTCAAAAGTCTGTAGACGAGGTTGATGAGGTGTTCGAATCGATGCCCTGGTCGGCAAAAACCACTTTTCGGTATGGAGGAATTCCACAGCTACGTACCGAAATTGTTCGCAACCTTAAGCACCAACAACTCACCTTTATCCCGGCGACGGGGTTGGCTTATTTCTTGGTCCTCTTGCTCTTATTTCGTAGATTTTCGGGCGTACTCGCGCCACTAATGGTTGTTCTCATTTCATCTTTGATGATCACCTCGGTCATGGTTTGGACGGGCTCCTCAATCAACATCATCAATAATATCGTACCGAGTTTGATCTTTATTATCGGCATTTCGGACAGCATTCATATGCTCGTTCGCGATGCCGAGGAAATGGAACAATTCGACACATCCCAAGCCGCCTTAAAAGAAAATCGGAAAAAGGCAATCAAGAGAATGATCATCTTCACGGGATCTGCGTGCCTTCTTACGAGCTTAACAACGGCGGTCGGCTTTTTTAGTCTTTTCATGGCTAGCACTCAAATTTTACGAGATTTTGGTTGGCAAGCTGGCTTGGGTGTCATGTTTGCATATCTGGTCACCCTTTTGGTTTTGCCATCGCTTCTTCTTTTTTTAAAACCTGTCAAACGCAGCGCCTCATCCCGGCAAGATGGTAAACTTGAAGACTATATTTCTAAAGTAGCGGCACGTGTGTTGTCTAACCCCAAACGTACTTTGGCTCTATGTTTTTTGATTACCGGTGTTTTCATCTTTTTTGCACAGCAGGTCGTTATCGATACAACGCTGCTTGAAGTTTACACCGAGGACCATCCCTCCTACCAAACAACCGATGTCCTAAACAAGGAATTCGGAGGGATTCTTCCTTTCGAAATCAGTCTCTATTCCAAGGATAAAGATGCCTTTAAATCACCCGAGATTTATCAAAAAATGCATCACATTCAAGATTTCGCAACTAAACAGGAGCACGTTCTATCGAGCCAAAGCCTCGTTGATTTTCATCAAGCAGCCCGTGCAGCTTTACTCAGCCTTCCAAAAGAACGGCAGACGATGCCCACGAGCCGGTCTCAAATCGAGCAACTTCACCTTCTTATTTCAGGCTCCCCCGATGACCTCAACGGTGTCAATCGTTTTGTAAGCTCGGACTTTCGTCAAGCGAGGATTCTTCTCAGGGTCTTTGATGCCGGTAGCCGAGCCCAGATGAAACTGGCGAAAAAGCTCGAAACCGAATTGGGAAAAGCCTTCGATGGAACGCCGATATCCTACAGAATTACGGGAGATGCTTACGTGGCTTCGAAGTCACTGGATATTTTCGTGCACGACCTTTTCGCGTCTCTCATGCTGGCTGCGCTCATTATATTTTTCATGATGAGCATTGTTTTTAGAAGCATCAAATTGGGGCTGGTCAGTATTCTTCCCAACATCGTTCCCCTGCTTTTGACCTTCGGATATATGGGAATGACGGGTACCAATTTAAACACGACAACGGTTATCATTTTTGCAATTTCCTTGGGTTTGGCAGTGGATGATACCATTCATTTTTTAGCGCGTTTTGAAGAGAGCCGTCAGAAACGCGAGGGATCGGAGGCTATCTTTGACGCATTAATGGATGCCTATAGAGGGGCTGGCCGAGCGGTCCTGTTAACGAGTTTTATGCTCTTGGTTGGGCTTGTTGTTTTATCCACCTCGGATTTCCTCCCCACGCGCCAATTTGCAATACTAACCTCTTTTACTATTATGGGGGCAATCTTAGGAGACCTTTTCATACTCCCACCGCTGCTCTTACTGACCTTCAAAGGAGGGAAGAAATGAACGTAGATATCGATCAACCCCTTCTCCTTTTAGACGGGGAATGCGTGTTATGTAACGGATTGGGGTTGCGCATTCTTCACCTTGATAGAAAGAAGAAGATTCGAATGAGTAGTTTGCAGGGCCAAACAAGTGAGAGCTTGAAAAGGGTTTTCCCTCATTTTCCAACCAGCATTGATACAATTGTTTACATTGAAAAAGGCGACATGCATCTTCGTTCCGATGCCGTTTTGAGAATGATAAAGCACCTCCCCTTTCCCCATTATCTTCCTATTATATTTCTAATTATCCCAAGATTTATTCGTAACTTTTTTTACGATATCGTCGCGCGAAATCGGAAAAAATGGTTTGGTTCAACCGATACATGCGCGTTGATTCCAGAGAAAGACGCTCGGATTCTTCCCTGATTTTCAGGTGATAAACTTATTGAAGGGTGAAAGTATGCGTGGTTCTTTTCACGGAAGGTATCTTCATGCAATTTTTTTCGGCTGGATAGAACTTCCATTTGTAGAAGGCTTTTTTGGCGGATTCATCAAATCCATTGCCAGCAGCTTTGACGATATTCACGTCTGTCACTTTACCTGCTGCGTTGACGCTTAGCCGTGCAACGACGGATCCTTCGAGGCGTTTACGTTGGGCTTGAATTGGATATTTTCCTTTTTTTCTAGATTTAATTTTCGCTTTTTTCTCGGGACATTTTTTGGTCGTTTTAACGGGGCTTGCTCCATCTCCGGTACCATCTTTTGTCGCATAGATTTTCTTTTTTGGGTCGATATATTTTTTTGTAATCTTGCCGCTTTTAATACCTCGTCCGCTCTTCATCGAAAACGCCCCGTTATCTGAGAGGCTATCCTCGGTTATCCCTTCAAGATCGTCGAGATTGACCGGTCCCGGTTTTTCCTCAACTTCTTTTGTATCGGGTTTTTCCACTTCCACTTTTTTTTCCGGTTCTTTACTTTTACGTATTTCGACCTTCTTTTCCGGCTCTATCTTTTCCTCGGGTTCGATTTTTTCTTCGGGTTCTTCCTCCTCGGGCTCCTTCTCTTCGGGTTGTTCCACTTCTGGCTCGGGTATGTTTACAACCGTGAATTCAATGATCTCTTCTTTCTCCTCTTCGAGAGGAGCGATAGAACAATAGGGAGCAAAGATCACAAGGGCAGAAATCGCAAGAACTTGAACAGCGATGGAGCCGATAAGGGTGCTCGCACCGAAACCGAGTTTTTGGGTTAGACTCCTTTTCTTTTTGAGGAGCGGATCTTCAATGTTGCTCAGGCTTTGCATTATTTTTTCTTAACAATATTGAGGGCAAATTTTTCAATACCATTCACTTTGATGGTATCGATAAGGTCGACAACTTTCTCATATTGTACTTTTTTATCTGCGGCGATAATGGCCCGAATTTCCGGATTTCTCTTTTTCGCCTCAACCGCCCACGCTCCAATTTTGGGAAGACTTGAAAGCTTTCCATTCATGTAAAAGGTCCCGTCAGCTTTTATCTGGAGAGCGACTGTTTCTTGAACTTCCGACTTCCCGCTTGCTGCTTTTGGGAGATCGATATCGATCTGAGCTTTTACGATGTAGCTGGTCGTGACCATGAAGATGATAAGAACGACGAGAATGATATCAACTAAAGGGGTAATGTTGATTCCCGCGATAATATCATCGTCGTCACCACTAAACCCCGCCATTTTCGTCTCCTTTATTTTCTCGCAAAAAGGATAACAAAGTACGTGCGAGGAGGTCCGTTTGGGCGACCGATTTTTTTATTCTAGATTTAAAAATATTGTAAGCGATGACGGCTGGAATCGCGACGAGTAAGCCGACGCCTGTGGCAACTAAGGCTTCAGAAATCGCGCCCATAACCGCTTCGGCGGCTTCCTCGCTCCCTTCTGCAAGATTCGCAAAAGCTCCAATAACGCCTAGGACGGTCCCAAAAAGTCCGATGAATGGCGCATTATTGCCTACCGTTCCCAGTATGCCGAGTCCTTTTTCGTAACGTATTTTTTCTGTAGCAATGGCGCCCGAGACAAGGTCGTCTACGGCGTGTGCGCCCCGATCTCGGCCTCGTATGGCAAATAGAACCGTCCGGGCTTCCATACTATCGTTGCCGAGCAAGAACTTGGCAGCTTTTTCAAGTTGTCCCTTTTCAAGGAAGGCGGTGAACCCGGTTCGCAACGCATCGATATCCACACCACGTTTGAAAAGAAAGTAGCTTCGTTCAACGATAATGATGCCGCAAAGGACGCTCAGAGCAACGAGTACCCACATCACCCACTCAGCACCGATGAGTGCAAAATTGAGAAATAACTTAGTTAACATTAATCTTATCCTTTCATTGTCGCTCGTAGAATCATTGTATTTTTGAAATTTTACAAGACGAAACTCTTGCGTGGACCAAAGCTACTCCATTTACTGTGCGCCCTTCCAGTAGATGCCATCATTGGCAGGTTCGAGGGCACACAGGCGTTACATATAGAAAAGCACTTATCTAAAGTTTTGTTCCCAAAAATGTTAAGATAATGATGGTTGCCGAGCCCAGATAGGGGCGGGACCTGCCCCGACTTAGCGCGGGCGGGAGGGTTGCTGCGAATCTACCAGCGTTTTGGTCGGTCGGTCTTTGGACGAGCTTCGTTTACACGAATGTTTCTTCCGCCAACGGAAGTTCCGTCAAGTGCCGCGATAGCAGCTTCAGCGTCGGAAGCATTTTCCATTTCAACGAATGCAAATCCTTTGGATCGACCCGTATCACGATCTGTAATAATGTTTACACTCGTTACGGAACCGTACTCTTCAAAAGCTTGACTCAAGTCGTCTTCGGTGGTTCCCCAGGAAATATTTCCTACATAGATATTCATTTATCTTCTCTTCTCGTGCGATGTTCTTCGTTCACGATCTTTCACCATCACACAGAAAGAAAGATCATTTTTGCCACTTGTTGGCAAGATAAAGAAGGTTGAGATCCTAAATCTTTGCGACGAGCGATAACACAAACGAACAGACAAAGATAGCGGTTTCTGAGAAATGATAACAAACACCAATATCTTTTTTTGGATCTAAGAATGAAAAGAGCAGAATTCTTGCTCAAGATTTGTCTCGATTCGCCATTGAACGGTTAAAGAAAAAAAGAGCAAAAACGCCACACACCACACCGAACCAAAGGGTCGAAAAGCGAATGGCGTAGGTGGCCGCAACCGCCGGCGCACGTTGGCTAAACACACCCAATAGCGTTAATACGCTAATCATACTGCCCTCGGTCGCCCCCAGCCCGCCAGGGAGAAAGCTGATACCGCCGATAAGGGTAGACATTGCATAGATAAAAAAAGCCGACTCAATGGTGATCGTGCCGCCTAAACTGGTGACCAATAAGTAGAACGAAAAGGCCTCCATCCCCCACGAAATCGAGCTTGAGAAGGTGGCCAAGATTAATGCTTTCGGACTTAATAGAACACGGATCGAGGCGTAGGCTTCTTCAAATTTTGTCGCGAATTTTGCAAGAAATTTATTTTTTGTGATCACCTTTAACAAGGGAATCATGAGTTTGGGTTGCGCGATTAAAAACACAAATCCGATCACAAAAATGATCGTTCCGTAGAAAACCCATTTTCCATAGTCAAATGCAGAAATGCCTACCGCAGCGACGACAATTAAACCCAGGAGATCGGTCAAACGTTCGGCCAGAATAATGGGCGCTGTTTGGGCTATTGGAAGATCGTCGGACTCGTTTAAAAGAACGCTTTTTAATACCTCACCAATTTTACCGGGCGTAATACTCATCACCAAACCTGATAAGAAAACCAGGAGACTTCTTCCTACTCCAACCTTAAAATTAAGGAGCTTGAGGTAGGAATGCCATCGTAGAAAACGAATCGAATAGTTGACAACCGTGAGCGAAAGGCAGAAAAAGACCGTCTTCGCAGAGAATCCAAACAAGGCTTTCCCTACCGCGCTTGCGTCGGTCCAAATCGCAAAACCTGCGTAGATGACAATCCCGAAAATCACCCCCCAAATTGTTTTCTTTAACAACTGGTCTTTTTTCTTCATTCGCACATCCTTTCAGATTTCCTGCCACTCTTGAGAATATATTCAAGCGTTTGGCAAGGCGTTGGGTACCGCTGCCTTGAGGATAAGATCCTCCGATTAAAATTACTCACCAGCTAGTGCTTTACATACCAGCGATGTATTGGCTAACATGCCCACAGACCCCCATCAAGACGATGCCGATGAAAGATTTAGTCATCTATCCTTCTCTTAATCAGAGAGAATATCCTTCTATTCAATCCCCTTTGGTTTTGGAATCATTTTGGCTTTAACATCATTAAGCGAATCGTCTCATTCAAAAAACGCTATCCCAGAAGAGGTTCGTGCTCAGATTATTGCCGCTAGAAATTGTTTCGTTTCCTTGGATAAAACCACCAGCTTGAGCTTAAGTTATCCAAAAGGTCACCCTATTATTGTCGATGCAGCCGAGAGCACAAAAGCGCAATTTGATAAGTATTTTGAAGTTAACGACCGTTTAACCGTGATGCTCCACTCCCATTCTGGTGAGCTCGCGGGAACCAAGCAGACCATTTGGACGACCTTCGAACCTC
Organism: Myxococcales bacterium; assembly: GCA_026988815.1. Lineage (GTDB taxonomy): Bacteria > Myxococcota_A > Bradymonadia > Bradymonadales > Bradymonadaceae > CALJNB01. Next base: position 7,293 of record JALSKP010000749.1, read on the forward strand.
GCGATTATGTCTGGATGATGAGCCGTGATGGTATTCTTTTTCTCCATATTCTCGCCGGAATCACGAACCTTGAAATTCGGAAATTTATCGACATTATGAATAGTCTGATCGATGAACGCGACCTCACCAATGATGCTGCCTCAGTCCTATTTGAGGCGAATTTCCGGTACATTTCCTTCGACGCCATCGATGAATCCATGGCCATTCTAGCCGATGTGGAATTTGATATTCGAGACAGGGACACGAAGGAAGAGCGAGAAATGGTAGAGGATCTCTTCGACCAAGCTTTTGACAAGGAACAAAAGAAAGAGAAAGACGAACAACGAACCTTAGAACATGAGAACGAGTTTAAGATTCGCATGCAGAAACGATCCGAATACCAACAAAGAGTTGTGATGGGGTCTCGGCAATTTCTCGATTTAAGTGACGCTTCACAACGTCATCTCCTTGAACTTAAAAAAGGATTTAGTGCTCACGCCGAACTTGAATACCGAGAAGGAGAAATGCTCGCTGCAATACTTGGCGCGCATCCAAAAGAAAAACTATGTGTAAGTTCGATCACCCAGATCGGTGAATTGGTGAGCACCCTTTTACAGAGCGAGGAACCGTGGTCGGTGCTTGAGCTGTTAAAGATCGTACACGAATGGAGAGCCAATTTTCCCGAAGCCACATCTTCCTACCTCAAACAAGAAGTGATCGACCGCTTCGATGAATCCCATCTGTCCACCCTGCTCGATGTCATCGCAACCGGACAAGAATCAGCCAGACGTGCAACACTTCGCATGTTTCACTCGTTGAATCTTG